>JBILPN010000245.1:0-5869 GCA_044373865.1 Luteolibacter sp.
GAAATCGGCGACTGTGTTGTCATTGCTCAGGACTTGGACACTTCCCACTTGCAGACCCGTTTTCTTAGGGGCGAAGGCCACCGTGAAGCGGGTTGATTTGCCTGGAGCAAGGACTTTGGTCTTCAATGCACTGGCGATGAATGCACCCTTCGTGACGAGCTTCAAATTCGTCAGATCCGCCAAACCGACGTTCTTGATCGTGAAAATTTGCGGATTCGATGTGCTTTGGATGGTGGTTTCCGGAAACACGGTGGAGGCACCGCCACTGGAAAGGGTAAGCCCTTGCGAGTTCTCGATGGCAATCTCCTGAGTGGTCTCAGGAAGCGAAACTCCATCCAGCCAGGCCCGGTCTTTCAATTCAGAATAACTGTCATCCTTCTCGTAAGTCCATTGAAGTGTGTGAGTTCCAGCGGAGATTGGGAAGCTGAAGAAGGTCCACTCAACTTCTCCGGAAATGCCATTTTTTCCAAGGGCGGCAGGGAATGCCTGGCGCTTGCCGTCGATGTAGAAGCGGCCGAAGTCGAAGCCTGATTCGGAGGAAACTTTCATGTAGAAACTCACGGTTCCTTCCTTGAAGTTCGATTGGTAGGCAATCGCGGCGGTCTTGCCATCGATCATTGGCGCGGTGACAAGTGAGTGGGTGCCCTCATAGACCTCACTTTTCTCGATTCGCCATTTGGCACCTGCGGACGAAGGGGTGAACCAGCCGTATGGCATTTTCCCGGCGACAGGGAAGGTCGTGCCGCTGATGGAAAATGGTTTGTCGCTGGTATCAATGGCAACAATCGGGTTGGTCACGCTGCGCATTCTGATCGAGTAATCGCTGCCGCTTTCGATGGTGGATCTGACCTTCCAGTTGAATGAACCAGTGTTAGGCGCGTCTTTGGTGATGCTCGAGTGGAAGGCCCCTCCTTTGAGGACGTCGATTCTGACATTGCCGACGATGTTTGCTTTCCAGATGATCTTGTAGGTTGAGCTGGGGAAGATCGTTTCGCCGCCATTGGGGCTGCCGAGGATGATCGTGTTAGGAGGAACGCGGCCGAAGAGCACCTCGGTGCTGGATCCAGTTGGGCTCAGGACCTCCACGGCGACGGAGGAGCGGGTGCCATCCCACCACCTGGCGTTTGGTGTGGTGGTGTCCGAGAAATTCGAGGTGTTGAGATCGAATAAATCCCGATTGTCGCCGCGATTGCGGTTCGATTCAAGGTCGAAGCGGCCATCGGCCTGTTCAAGAGAGACTTGGTAGTGCTCATCCTCGGTCATTTCTTGGGAGTCATTCCCGCTGACCGTTTCGTCGATGTGCCAAATGGCGATGCCCTTGTCGGGAGAGTATTGGGCCCACTTGTCGCCGTCTCCGCGGTTTTCCACCACAAAATACTCGGTGCTTGAGTCAGGCTTGCGGATGCGATAGCCGGTGTTTCCAGTTGTTTTGAGGGATGCAGTTAGGAAGTCCTCTGGGGTGAGATCCAGGAGATTGCCCCAGCCGACGATGTCCTTGAAGAAGCCGTTGAGTGGGCCGGGAGTTCTGCCACGGTTCAGTTGGTTGCCGGAACCCATGATGCAATGTGCGCCGACTCCTTCCGAAGCGTCTGCGCCTGCGTCATAGTCGTAGAGGTCGGGGTAATCGAGAATGAGGTGTCCATTTTCGTGGCAGAAAGTGCCAATGCTGGGAGAGGAATTCGCAAGATTGGTGATTTGGTATTGAGAAATCGAGACGGGCGTGCCCGTTGTTCCCACGCTGACGGGCGTTTTCAGGCTCCATTGGTGTGGCCACAAGCCTTCGGACCAGACGCCGGAGTCGCGTCCGGCGAAGAAAATGTTGGTGGCGAGCGCTTCGTTTGAACTGTTGGTGGTGAGTGCGGTGAAGTCGAAATCTTGGGATTTTAAGACCTCGATGGCGTCGAGCAGGAGTGCGCGTCCAGCTTCTGGGTGTAACTCACTGTTCACCGGATAATCCGAATAGTTGTAATAATTGCGCGGTCTTGGGAGTGTGATGATTTCCGTAACCGTTTGAGTGTATTCGAGTTTTCCGAGAGATTGATCGAAGAAGTAATCCCGCACCGAGCCAGTATTTCCATCTTCGGTGTAGCCGACGCCGTTGGCGTAGCGTTCGATCTTCGCCTTGGAGGTTGGGAAATTGATGGGGTCCGCCGCCGTGGTGTTCGGGTCGTCAGGAAATTGTGCGATGATGGTCAGGCCGCGGATGGTTCCGGTGACAGGGGCGGCGCGGAGCTTGGCTTCTGCGGCGGCAGGGCCTTTGAGTGCAGGGCCACCTTGCGCGGCGAGCCGGATATTGCGGACCGCTTTGACGCGTTTGTTCCAGGATTCCTCGCGGTCGCCGGTGAGGGTGCGGCGGTTTTTCTCGCGGATCAGTTTGATCTGAGCGGCTGGGAGTTCGAGGCTTTTTTGCACGTTTGCGGGCGCGGGGCGGGTGGCGGCCACACCCGATGGGATCAGCGAGGTGCCATCTGCGGCGAGGCGTGCGTATTCGTAGGCACGGCTTGCTGGGTTATAGATCACCGTGAAACCGGCGGCCGTTTCCGCGCGTCCGTAAAATTCATCACCAAATACGCGGATCGTCAGTTCCTTGCCATTCGGCTGAGTCCATTGGGTTTCATAGCCGTCGCGGCCGTAGGGTGCAGCGTTTGCAAGGCTCATGCAGCCTGCGAGGATGGATAAAAGGTAAGCGGATCCTAGCTTATTGGATTTTTTCATGGAGGAGGTTGCAGGAGTGAAAGTTGCAATGGGACCGGAAGACCCTATAAAGACACCGAAGCCATGGAAGCAAAAATTCAAAGGAAGCTCGTGTTTTCGTAATCCACTTCGGAAATGCGCCGGATTTTCGCGTATTTCCAATTCATCCTTTGCAAAAAACAGCGAATCGCGGACTGATCTTCTTATGACTGAACGATTTCACGCGTGGGCGGCACCTGAAGCGGGTGCGCCGTTGGTGCCTTTTGACTTTGATCCCGGCGAGTTGCAGCCGCAGCAAATTCAGGTGAAAGTCGAATCTTGCGGGATTTGTCACTCCGATCTTTCCATGATTGGCAACGATTGGGGGAATTCGCAGTTTCCGCTTGTGCCGGGTCATGAGGTGGTGGGGATTGTGGAGAAAGTCGGCGCGCAGGCGAAGGGGCTCCGAGTGGGAGATCGTGTGGGGATTGGTTGGTTTTCAGGGAGTTGTCTCGCGTGTCGGCCCTGTTTGACGGGGCGCCACCAGCTGTGCGCAAGCGCGGAGCAAACCATCGTCGGGCGGCACGGTGGCTTTGCCGATCGCGTGCGTGCGGATTGGGAATGGGCGGTAAAATTGCCAGAGGCGTTGGATCCAGCGAGTGCTGGGCCCTTATTTTGCGGTGGGATCACGGTTTTTGGTCCGATTTATGATTTTGATGTGAAGCCGACGCATCGGGTAGGCGTGATTGGGATTGGCGGTCTTGGTCACTTGGCCTTGCAGTTTTTAAACAAGTGGGGCTGCGAGGTGACGGCGTTTACTTCGAGCGAATCCAAGGCGGCTGAGGCGCGGACGCTTGGAGCCCACCACGTGATCGGCACGCACGATGCCGAGGCTCTGGCGAACATTGCGGGTACGCTCGATTTCATTTTAGTGACGGCGAATGTCCCGCTAGACTGGCCTTCCTACATTGCCGCGCTTGCCCCGGATGGCCGTTTGCACTTTGTGGGAGCGGTGTTGGAACCGGTGGAGGTGGCGGCCTTTTCGCTGATCATGGCGCGGCGGTCGGTTTCAGGTTCGCCGCTTGGATCGCCGGCCACGGTGGCGCTGATGCTTGAATTTTGTGCCCGCCACCAAATTGCGCCAGTCACAGAAACTTTCGCGATGTCTGAGGTCAATGCCGCGCTGGATCACCTCCGTGCGGGCAAGGCAAGGCACCGCATCGTTTTGAAAAACTGAGTTTAGAATAAAAAAGCCGCGTCCCTTGGCGGGGACGCGGCGGATGAGGGTTGGTCCCTGCTGCTGGCTCAGGCGCGGTGCGTCCAATCCGGCAGGCGGACAATCTCGCCACCCTTCAGAGCAGACTCGTGTGCGAGGATGCCGGTGCACGTGATGTTCGCGCTCTCGACGGCATTTGGATAGGCGTCCACGTGAGTCTTGAGCATTTGGATGAACTGGTGGGTGAGGTGCGGGTGAGATCCGCCGTGGCCACCGCCCTGCGTGAAGGAGAGGTGCTCCTCGCCTGCGTCGCCTCCATAGACTCCGCCCGTCGTGAAGGCTTGGATTTCCTCCGGCAGGTAGTGGGCGAAGTCTGGGCACTTCACCTCGCATGGAATTTCCGGTTCTGGCAATTTCGCGGTGTGGATCACCAATGGATCGTGCTCGATCAATGGCCACTCAACGGATTTTTTAGTTCCGTAAACTTCGAAGGATTCGCGGTATTGGCGTGCGACGTCGAAGAGCGAGCGGTGCAATTGTGCGGATAGATCGCTGTCCTTGAACTTGATGTGGCAGCTTTCGATGGCAAAGGTGGAGCCGTAGCATGCGTGCATTTCCTCCGCGATCGTGCCGGAGCCGAAGCAGGAAACATACTCCGCCTCGCCGCGGGTCAGGCCGAGGATCGGGCCGACGCAGTGAGTGGCGTAGAACATCGGTGGCAGCCCCGGCCAATACCCGGGCCAACCCTCCATGTCTTGTTGGTGAGAGGCCTTGAGAAACTGCACCTTGCCCAACTCGCCCTTGTCATACATCTCCTTCATGAAGAGAAATTCCCGGGCATAGACCACGGTTTCCATCATCATGTATTTCAAACCGGTTTCCTTGACGAGTTCGACGATTTGCCGGCATTCCTCGACGCTTGTTGCCATGGGCACCGTGCACGCAACGTGCTTGCCTGCCTTCAGCGCTTGGATCGCTTGTCGGCCGTGATCGGGGATCGGCGAATTGATGTGCACGGCATGGACTTCTGGGTCTGCGAGCAGATCTTCATACGACGTGTAGCGTTTTGCGATGCCGTATTTGTCGCCGATTTCGTCGAGTTTCGACTGCGTCCGCTGACAGATCGCATACATGTTCGCGTCCGGATGGCGTTGATAGATTGGGATGAATTCGGCTCCGAATCCGAGTCCGACGATGGCGATGTTGATTTGTGACATGAGGGTTGAGCTTCGCTTTTGAGGAAAAACTGGAGGCTGTCGCGAATGGACAGCCGCCGTGCCGACGCCTTGCGCCTGCGGAGAGAACAGTAGCGAGATCTCATCGCGCGGCTTGTAGATTCGCGGCGAGCTTGTGTAAGATTGCGACGGCGGCGCGTCAGCGAAGGTCCAAAGGCTGTGGCGAAATTTCCTGCCTTCGGTCGAGGCGGTATTGAGTGGCGGTCTGGCCCATGTGCCGACGGAATTGGCGGGCAAAGTCGCTGTGGTCGTAAAATCCCGCCTCCAGCGCCACGGTTGTGACGGCATGATTCGTGCGGGCCAGCAGCTCGCAGGCTTGGATGACGCGCATCCGAATCATGTAGTCTTGAGGAGTCATTTGAAAGGTCGCGCGGAATTTCCTCTCAAATTGGCGGACTGACATGTGCGCCATTTTCGCCAGCGATGGCAAATCGAGCTTCTCTCGGAAGTGTGTTTTGAGGTGGTCGGCCACGGCGGCGAGTTCGAGGTAGGGGAGCATCGCCGCGCGCTGGGCTTCATAGCTGCGGACCGTCCCACAAAGTCCGCAAATTTCACCGCGGATATTGAAGAGCGGCAGTTTGTCGGTGATGAACCACTCCGGCTTTCCTCCACGGTTTGGAAAAAGTTCGATGATTCCGAGCAGCGGAGCTCCTTTCGTCATCACTTGTGCGTCGTCCTTGCCGTATTTTTCCGCAAGTCTGGGTGAGAAAATAGCGCTGTCCGTCATGCCGATGATTTCAGCCTC
>JBILPN010000247.1:0-5865 GCA_044373865.1 Luteolibacter sp.
GCGCAGGTTGGCAAAGAGTCCGAAATGTTTGCGGAGTGGAAGCAGGGCGCCGCGCTCAGGCTGGATGTCAGGCGGCAGCGATTCCCATTTGGGGCCACCGACGGAGCCGAAGAGAATGGCGTCTGCCGCCTCGCTTGCGGCGACGGTTTCGGGTGGGAGTGGGTGGCCGCCCGCATCGATGGCGGCACCGCCGACCAAATGCTCGGAGCGTGCGACATGAAAGCCAAACTTGGCCTCAACAGCGTCGAGGATGCGAAGCGACTCGGCCATAACTTCTGGGCCGATGCCGTCTCCGGCGAGAATCGTGATGCGGTGACTGCGTGACATGCGCGGGAAAATGCCGATCCTCCCGGTGCGTGGCAAGTGTGCAAATGCCGGGGCAGGGGATTTGCATGGAATTCTGCCTGGAATTCGGCATGGATTGGTGCGCTGCGGGCGGTGCTCAGGCCGACCAAGCATGGGTCTCTCTCGCGGCGAATTCAGCTTTTGAGCATTTCCGCGGCCCGCACGTCCTGGATGATCAATTGCAGAGTTGTCCTGCCGCGGTAGGTGTTGCGGTCGATGGTGAACGCGATGTCCCACGGCGGATCGGGCAGCGGGTGCTCGCCCCCGCCGAAGTAAACCGCGTCTTGCTCGTGATACCCTTGGCGGAGCATGAAGCGCAGGTGGTTGTTCTTCATGTGCAGGGGTGGGCGGCTTAGCCCAACTTCCCGGGAAATAAACACCGGCTGCGGGTTGCCACTGCCGAAGGGTTGAAGCAGGTCGTAGCTGCCGAGGAAATCCAGGGAAAGCTGCTCAAAGTGGATTTCCGCATCATACATCAGCTTGGGCTGACGCTGCTCGATCGTCGCGTGATCCAAGACATACTGGGCAAAGCGCTCGCGGAAGCGGTCCATCTTTCCTTCGGCAATCGACAATCCCGCCGCCATCGCGTGACCGCCCCCGGCGATGAGCTCGTCCTCGCAGGCTCGGATGGCATCCACCAAAGAAATTCCTTCAATGCTCCGTCCCGAGCCTTTTCCAATGCCATTCTCATCGATCGCGATGATGAAGGTCGGCTTGTGATACTGGCGCATCAGGCGCGAGGCGACGATTCCCACGACGCCGTGGTGCCATGCGCGTGAGCCGAGGACGATCACCGGGTCGCGCTCGGGATTGAAATTTTTGGTCAGCATCTCCACCGCCTCGCGTCGGATCAAGCCCTCGTGGGTTTGGCGCTCTTTGTTGTAAGCGTCGAGTTTCCGAGCCAATTCATCGGCAAGTCGTTTGCAATCGGTCGTCAAGGTTGCCAGTGCATCCTCCGGGACGTCCATCCGCCCAGCGGCGTTCAGTCGCGGGCCAATCCGGAAGCCGACGTCCATCGAGGTGGCGGTGCCATTCATTCCGGTGACTTCTTGCAAGGCGCGCAGCCCGGGATTCAGCGTGCGGGGCAGTTGCCTGAGCCCGTGCCGCACCATCAAGCGGTTCTCACCAATCATCGGCACAATGTCGGAAATCGTCGCCACGGCGACCAAATCGATGAGCTCCTTGAGGTCGAGATCGGTTTGGCGGGTCTTCAATAAGGCATGGCCAAGTTTGAAAACCACCCCGGCAGCGCACAAATACGTGAACTCAGTTCCACATTTTGGATTTACCAAGGCGCAGCAATCCGGTCGCCCCGCGAGCTCGGGTTCGTGGTGGTCCACGATTAAAACTTCAATTCCATCTGCTTTCAGCGCTGCCACCTCATCGATCGAAACCGTCCCGCAATCGACGGTGATGAGCAAATCCGGCTTGGCCCCTTCACGCATGCAGCGGGCGATCGCGGCCCGGCTTAAGCCATAGCCCTCGGGGCCGCGGCGGGGAATGAAGTGCCGCGGCGTCAGCCCATAGGCCATCAGGATCCGTCGCATCAGTGTGATTGAGGTCACTCCATCCACGTCATAGTCTCCGTAAATGCAAACTTCCTCGCCACGGTCCACCGCTTGCAGCACGCGCTCCACGGCTGGCTGCATGTCAGGAATCAAAAATGGGTCCGCCAAGTCCCTCAGGCGTGGGCGCAGGTAGCCCTCAAGATCCAAGCCGGCCGGTAGGCCGCGCTGGCGGATCAAGTGCTCGAGGATGGGTGGAAAAGTGCCCGCTGCACCCTCTGAAGATTTTTCAAAAGGCGCACCGCGCGCGATCCACTGGAACGGCTGCGCTCGCATGTGGTGACCGCACCCTATGAACGGTTTTTGCTCGGACACAAGATCGGAAACGAAAAGCCGTTCAAATCCGCGCAGTGCGTCAAATTGACGTGCCTCAAGTGTGTCAATTTGTCCCACTTGCGCGCTCGTGATGCTTGGGGATGCTCAAGGATTTTCCCGGAAAACCTGATGTTGAAAGGCTTCCAGCGGCAAATCAGGCATCTGGCACGTCGCTTGCGATAGAATTGCCAACACAGGCGCCACCAACGGCGACATCAAAAAGGAAACCAACTCTATGTCCAAAATCCTCGGAATCGACCTCGGAACCACCAATTCTTGCATGGCTGTCATGGAGGGCGGCGAATCCACCGTGCTTGAAAACTCGGAAGGCGCACGCACCACGCCTTCGGTCGTCGCTTTCGCGAAGAATGGCGAACGCCTCGTCGGCCAAGCTGCCAAGCGCCAAGCCGTCACCAACCCGAAAAATACGATTTTCTCCGCCAAGCGCCTCATTGGTCGCAAATTCTCGGAACTGACCGAGGCGGACAAGCGCATGCCTTACACGATCGTCCCCGCTTCCAATGGCGACGCGCACATCGAGGTGGAAGTCGCCGGCGAAAAGAAGGCTTATTCCCCACAGGAAATCGCCGCGATGGTCCTCGGCAAGCTGAAGGCGGACGCCGAAGCGAAACTCGGCGAAAAAATCACTCAGGCGGTCATTACCGTTCCCGCCTATTTCAATGACTCCCAGCGCAATGCAACCAAGGCCGCCGGTGAAATCGCCGGTCTCGAAGTGCTGCGCATCATCAACGAGCCAACCGCGGCCGCTCTCGCCTACGGTCTCGACAAAAAATCCGACGAGAAAATCGCGGTTTATGACCTCGGTGGCGGAACCTTCGACATCTCGGTCCTCGAAATCGGCGACGGCGTCTTCGAGGTGCTCGCCACCGACGGCGACACTCAACTCGGCGGCGACGATTGGGACAATGCGCTGATCCAATGGATCGTTGGCGAGTTCAAGAAGGACCAAGGCATCGACCTCTCCGGCCAGCCTGACGCCCTCCAGCGCATCAAGGAAGAAGCGGAAAAAGCGAAAATCGCCCTCTCCTCCACCCAGTCCTACGACATCAGCCTGCCCTTCGTCACCGCAGACGCGACGGGTCCGAAGCACATCCAGCTCACCCTCACCCGTTCCAAGCTCGAGCAACTCACCGACTCGCTTTTCGAGCGCACCAAGAAGCCAGTCCGCGACTGCCTCAAGGAAGCCGGCCTCAGCGCCGCGCAAGTGGACGAGCTCGTTCTTGTCGGTGGCATGACACGCATGCCGAAAGTGGTGGAAATCGCCCGCGAGCTTGCTGGCCAGACTCCTCACCAAGGGGTCAATCCTGACGAGGTCGTCGCCATCGGTGCCGCGATCCAAGGCGGCGTCCTTGCCGGCGATGTGAAAGACGTGCTGCTTCTCGATGTGAGCCCACTCACCCTGTCCATCGAAACGGAAGGCTCGCGCGCCACCGCCATGATTGAGCGCAACACGACCATCCCGGCCAAGAAGTCGCAAATTTTCTCCACCGCATCTGACAGTCAGCCAGCCGTGGATATCCGCATTTGCCAAGGCGAGCGCCCGATGTTTGCCGACAACAAATTGCTCGGAAATTTCAAACTCGACGGCATCGCTCCCGCCCGCCGCGGCGAGCCACAAATCGAAGTGACCTTCGACATCGACGCCAACGGCATCCTCCACGTCTCCGCCAAGGACAAACAATCCGGCAAGGAGCAGAAAATCTCCATCCAAGGCTCCTCCGGGCTCTCCAAGGACGAGATTGAAAAAGCCAAGCGCGACGCCGAGGCGCACGCCGACGAGGACAAGAAGCGCGTGGAAAAAGTCGATGCCAAGAACAAGGCCGACAACCTCGTCTTCTCCGTCGAGAAGCAACTCGCCGAACTTGGCGACAATGCACCTGCCGAACTCAAGGAAATGCTCAATGGCAAAATCCAAGCGGTCAAGGACGCGATCAGCAGCGACGATATCGCCAAAATCAACAGCGCCGTCAGCGACCTCGAAGCCTCCCTTCAGGCCCTCGCCGAAGCTGCCCAACACGCCCAAGCCGGTGCCCAACAGCCGGATGTCGAGCCTGCGGAGCCGTCCTCCAACGAGCCGAAACAAGCAAAAGGCAAAGTCGTCGATGCCGAAGTGGTGGATTAATTACTAGCCCCCAAGGCTTGCTCAAGTTCACCAAGCACTTGAGCCCCAACGGGGCCTCATTCGATAACCCAGGGCATCGCCCTGGGTCATCAAGCTCTTTCATAGCACACTTTCCACGCCGCTTCTGCGGTGTGGCTTCTCACACAAACCAATAACAATACCTATAACATTATGGCTAACATCAAACCACTCGGACAACGCGTCCTCGTCAAACGTCTCGAAGCTGATGCGATCAGCGCAGGTGGCATCGTCCTTCCAGACACCGCCAAGGAAAAGCCACAAGAAGCTGAAGTTCTCAGCCTCGGCACTGGCGGCAAGGACGACAAGGGCGAGACCATCGAGTTCACCGTGAAAGTCGGCGACAAGGTTCTCATCTCCAAATACGGCGGCACCGAAGTCAAAGTCGATGGACAAGAAGTCCTCATCATCAACGAGTCCGACATCCTCGGCATCGTCGGCTAAGCCTTCGATCCACAATCTTCAATCTACAATCCTCAATCTTAAATCAAAATGGCCAAACAACTCCAATTCGACGAAGCCGCACGCCAAGCCCTCTTGCGCGGTGTGGAAAAACTTGCACGCGCCGTCAAGGCAACCCTCGGACCTGCCGGACGCAATGTCATTCTCGACAAGAAATTCGGTTCCCCAACCATCACCAAGGACGGTGTCTCGGTTGCGAAGGAAATCGAACTTGAGTGCCCTTATGAAAACATGGGTGCCCAACTGATTCGCGAAGTTTCCAGCCGCACCTCCGACATCGCTGGCGACGGCACCACCACCGCCACCGTGCTCGCAGAAGCGATCTACAAGGAAGGTCTCCGCAACGTCACCGCCGGTGCCAACCCGATCTCGCTGCAACGCGGCATCATGAAGGCCACCGAAGCGATCGTCGCTCAACTCAAGGCGCTTTCCAAGCCTGTCTCCGACGCCAAGGAAATCGCTCAAGTCGCATCCATCTCCGCCAACTCGGACAAGGAAATCGGCGGCATCATCGCTGAAGCCATGGACAAGGTCGGCAAGGACGGAACGATCACGGTTGAAGAAGCCAAGGGCATCGAAACCACGCTCGAAGTGGTTGAAGGCATGCAGTTCGACAAGGGTTACCTCAGCCCTTACTTCGTCACCAATCCTGAGTCGATGGAAGCTCTCCTTGAGAACGCTTACATCCTCATCAACGAGAAGAAGATTTCGTCCCTCAAGGACATGCTTCCGCTTCTTGAGAAGGTTGCCAAGACCGGCCGCCCGCTGCTCATCATTGCTGAAGACGTTGAAGGTGAAGCGCTTGCCACTCTCGTGGTGAACAAGCTCCGCGGCATTCTCAACATCGCTGCCGTCAAGGCTCCTGGCTTCGGCGACCGCCGCAAGGCCATGCTCGAAGACCTTGCCATCCTCACGGGTGGCCGCGTGATCACTGAAGACCTCGGCATCAAGCTCGAAGGCGTGGAACTCAGCGACCTCGGCGAAGCCAAGCGCGTCACCATCACCAAGGAAAACACC
>JBILPN010000246.1:0-5865 GCA_044373865.1 Luteolibacter sp.
CGCCCAACAAGACGCACTCGAACGCCAACAGCAAGAAATGCAGCGTCAGCAACAAAAGGCCGAGAAGGAACAGGCCCGCCGTGCCCAGCAAGACGCGCTCGAACGCCAGCAGCTAGAAATGCAGCGCCAGCAACAAAAGGCTGAGAAGGAACAGGCCCGCCGCGCCCAGCAAGACGCACTCGAACGCCAGCAGCAAGAAATGCAGCTCCAGCAGCAGCAGCAACAAGTCGAAACCCAGCGCCGCCTGGAAGAACAACGCTCAAGGCAAGCGGACGAAGGGCGCAGGCAAGAGGAAATCCAACGTCAGCGCCAACGAGCTCCCCGACAAGAGGAACCACGCGGCCGCAGACTCGCGGAATGATGCGCGCCCACCCGGAACTCGACGCATCAGATCAACACACCATTTCAATTTGAACCCCACAGCATCAACCATTCCCACACCGGGCCATCACTCGCCTTCGAGAAGTTTCGATTTGACGCAACTTTAGGCCAAATTCTTGAGATTTCCCGGTTGACAGCATGAAACCCGCTCCCTAGTTTGCCACCCCCTTCGCACACGCCACGTGTTCCGAAGCCATTTTTTACAAAAGCACATGAAGACGTTTTCCGCCAAGCCGCACGAAGTCGAGCGCAAGTGGTATGTGATCGACGCCAAGGGCAAGGTCCTCGGTCAAGTCGCTGTTGAGGCTGCACGCCTCCTCCGCGGCAAGCACAAGCCAATTTTCACCTCCCACGTTGACACCGGTGACTTTGTCATCGTCATCAATGCTGACCAAGTTGTCCTGACCGGCACCAAGGAGACGTCCAAAATCTACACCCGTTTCTCCGGCTACGTCGGTGGTCAAAAGGTGGAAACTCCTCGGATCGTCCGCGAACGCCGCCCAATCCTCCTCGTGGAACGCGCAGTTTGGGGAATGATTCCTAAAACCCGTCTCGGCCGCGCCCAATTCGGCAAGCTCAAGGTTTATGCAGGAGAATCTCACCCGCACGAAGCCCAAGAGCCCGCCGCATACGCCATCCGCTAACTCCGCACTCAACCCTCTCTTTCTCAAATGACCGCCACCACGACCCATAGCGCCACCGGCCGCCGCAAAACCGCTGTTGCCCGCGTCTGGATGACCGAAGGCACCGGACAGATCATCATCAACGCTCGCAGCTTTGAAGAATATCTCCCGACCATCGAGCTTCAAAACGCTGTTCTCGCGCCATTCCTTGCTGTCTCGCTCTCAAATAAATTTGACTTGAACGTCGTCGTCAAGGGCGGTGGCAAGCAGGCACAATCGATCGCAATTCGTCACGCGATTTCCCGCTCGCTCACTCAGGTCGATCCTGAGAACCGCAAGCTCATCAAGCCTCTTGGCTTCCTCACTCGTGACCCACGCATGAAGGAACGCAAAAAGCCTGGTCAACCCGGTGCTCGCAAGCGCTTCCAGTTCTCCAAGCGCTAATTCTTACGCTGGAAACCAATTCCATCTCAAAACCGCACTTCTCACGAGGTGCGGTTTTTTTGTTGCCTAGACCTTGCCGGCACCTCGCTCACAAGCCTTGCTCCCGCCCCCTTCCCTGCCATCACACCAGCTTGAGACGCGCAAAGTCCTGAGTGTCAATCAAGCCAACTGGCTTCCCATCGCGATTCAACACCACGATGTCATCAATTCGCTTTTCTCCGATCGTCTTGAGAACCTCGACCGCAAGGGCATCTGCTTGAACCGTCACTGGGCGCTTGGTCATCAATTCCGCCACCAAGCGATCCCCCAATTGTGGATCGTTGCGGAAACTACGGGCAAAGTCACCATGGGTGAAAATTCCCGCCAGCGCCCCATCCGCGCGCAAAATCAAACATGCCCCCGCGCGGACCCGATTCATCGCATCCAATGCCGCAAAAACATTTCCATCCTCACCCACCGTCGGCAAGAAATCTTCGGCACGCATGATGTCAGAAACTCGGGTCAATAGCACCCGCCCCAGAGACCCGCCTGGATGAAAACGCGCGAAATCCGACTCGGTAAAACCACGCGCCTCCAGCAAAACCATCGCCAACGCATCCCCCATCACCAACATGCAGGTGGATGACGAGGTCGGTGCCAAATTTAACGGACACGCCTCGCGCTCCACCGAGGTATCCAGCGCGACCTCACTCAAGCGCGCCAAGGTGGACCCCACCTTCCCTGTCAACGAAATCACCTTCACGTCGAAACGCTTGATGAATGGCAACAAATTCAACAACTCACGAGTCTCACCAGAATAAGAAAGCGCCAAAACCGCATCCCCGTCGGACAGCAGGCCCAAGTCTCCGTGAAGCGCATTTTGCGAATCCATGACCACCGCAGTGGCCCCGGTGGAATTCAATGTCGCCGCAATTTTATGCCCAATATTCCCAGACTTGCCCACGCCCACCACCACGATTTTCCCCCGCTGCTCCAAGGTGCTTTGAAAAATCTCAACCGCCTTCATGAAGCTTTCATCCAGTCGGCTTGCCATGCGCCGGAGTCCATCGACCTCAGTTTCCACGACACGGCGCGCAATTTCCAAGTGATTCATAAGCGATTCAAATCGATCCACCCCCACATGGCAAGTCTGCCAACCAACCCCTCCTTCGTGACAAGCAGAGGATGATTTCCCCTCAATCTTAACCCGCCTCGCTGGGCCCGGCACCGCGGCAAGTCGTGATCCGGACTTGCCGCCCCTTGCGGCGGGCGCTACGGCTTGGCGGTCACCTTATGAAATCCGCACCTCCATCCGCCTATCAAGAAACTCAGGGAATGATCTATTTTGCGCGAATGATCGCCAAAATCCGCCTTTTCGCTCAGGGAAAGCTCGCAGAGGATTTTTGCGACAACCTCGGCGGTGGCTTCGATGGCCGCTGCGTGGATTTTCTCCGCGTGACTTATGCGGACCTCACGGCACGTGTCCTGCAAGGTGGCAGCGACGAGGAAATTCTCCATTGGTGCTTCGAGACCGGCCGGGAATTGAGCGAAGGCGACATTTTCATCTGGAACCAATACCTCAGCAAAGTCGGATGGAAGGACGGCGTTTCGGAAATCCTTGCCCGCCGCAAAAAAGAAAGCGGCCTCGAAGCACGCGATGAAATCGAGACCATGCTCGAATACTTCGAATACGACGAGGGCCGCAAAGCCTAGACCCTTGGCCGCCAAACCATGGGTAAATTTGCTAGATTTTATTCAAGAATGCGATGCTCTGACGGATACTCTCCAGCGCATTGGGTGATTGATCCTGCTCGACGTGGCAATGCTGCACACCGGCAGCCGCTGCGGCGACTAGGATTGGCTCCATCGGGATCATGCCATCACCCAGTTCTTGAAACGCATCGGCCGGCAAATTCCCCGCAAAAAACGGGCTAGGCGTGCCAATTTTCAGATCTTTCAGGTGCAGCTGTGTGACGCGCCCGCTCAGTTTTTTGATCATTTCCACCGGCTCAATTCCCGCGACCTTGACCCAGAAAACATCGAGCTCAAATTGCATATCAGGGGAAAATTCCTTGATGAAAATGTCATATCCAGAGACGCCCCCCTCCTTGGGCTCGAACTCGAAGCTGTGGTTGTGATAAGACAGCTGGATCCCAGCAGACTTGGCCATGGCTGCCGCGCGATTGGAATTTTCCGCGACTTTCTTGTAATCATCCAGCGTCTTTCGGTTCGCGTCCTGGAGATACGGAATCACCAAGTGGCTCAGGCCAAGAGCCCGCGCCCGATCCAGAATTTTCATGAAGTCGGACATGCCTGCGTCCTTCGGATTGACCACCGAATCCCATTCAAAGTGGGCGGAGTGGATCGCGAGCCCAGCATCCTTCGCACCCGCCACCATGGCGTCCGCATTGGGAAATCCGTAAAGCTCGACTTGCTTGTAACCGGCGGCGGCCACCTGCTTGAGGGTCCCGGCAGCGTCTTTTCCCAGCTCGTTGCGTAGGGTGTAAAGTTGGATACCGATGTTTTTCCGGTAGTGATTGTCAGCTTCCAAGGCGAAAACCCGGCCAGCCTGGCTCAGTGCAAGCGTCATAACGGATGTGGTGCGGATGAATGTTCTGCGATTCATAAAAGAGTTTCTTAACCTAAACCATGCCCATCGCCAAGCCCTGACCTCGAAGGATCTCACACCTGCTCATTGCCCAAGATCGGAACGGCGCAGCAAATCCACAATCACCCCGGCAGCAACTTCATGCCCCGCTAGATTCGGGTGGTTCGACTGGCTCAAAAGCGTGCTTTGCAAGGTGCCCGCAGCCACCATTTCCGACCATTTTTTAAAAACATCCGCGACCGGCACGCCATGCTTCCGGCCAAGCTTCCGAATGAGCTCAGCGCGACGCAGAAGTTTGTCATCCGAGTCCTGAAAATTCACATCCTCCGCGCCAGTGGGTGTCACGAGAACCAGCGGGATTTCACGCAAGCGAGCTTGTGCAATCATGGACGTCCACGCCTCTTCCACCTGCTCTTCGGTCAATCGCCGATCATTCAAACCGTAGTCAATAAAGATCAAGTCCGGTCGGTGAGACAGGACTTCTCCCTCGAATCTTGCCGCACCTTGACGGCTGTCCTCGCCGCCAACTCCCGTCAAGATGCAGTTGGTCACCGCCGTGGAATACGTCCCCGCTAGAGCGCGATGAACAAGGTGTGGATAGGACTCGAAGGTCCTCACCTCGGGAGTCTTATGGTAGCCGGATGGGACGCTGTGGCCGTGAAAAACAATCTGAATTGTCCGGTTCTTCGGCCAAACTTTCTTCAACGACATGAAGAATCCGCCAGGAACCAGCGCGACCGTTTCCGCGTGGAGTCTTGCCGGCAAAGTCGCCGTCAGCAACAGCCCGCCAAGGATGAACCTCAAACATTTTCCAGGAATGAAAGGTGAGAGTATCATGGCGCCTTGTTTGCAAACTTCCGATCGAGAATTTCCGACAAATCACGAACCAGCTCAGCACGAGTTTCGGCGAGATTCACCGTTTCGGCTTCAGGGCTTTGGTGGTCATAGAGTTCAAAAAACGGAGCTTTCTTCGCCCCCTCGCGGTGGCGGATCAAGCGATAGCGCTCGGTCCGCAGCGTCTCCGCTCCCGCTTGGTAGGATAGAGCCTCGCCGCCCTTGAGGTCCGGGCGCTCCAAATGAGGCTTCAAGGACCGACCTTGGAGAAATTTAGGTGCCCTAACATCACAAAGATCACACAACGTTGGAAAAATATCAATCGTCTCCACCACGGCCGCGCTCGCGCTCCCCGGCTCCGCCATCTCCGGCTGCCGCACGATCAATGGCGCGCGGAGAGACTCCTCGAAAAGCGAGTGCTTGCCCCAAATACCATGCTCTCCCAAATGCCAGCCGTGATCGCCCCACAGAACGACAAGCGTGGTCCGATCAAGACCTAACGCCTTCAACTTGCCCATCACCTCACCCACCTGCGCATCAGCATAACTGACGCAGGCCGCATAGTGCCGCCTAACGAGGTCGGCGTATTCCGGATCCGCCCACACGTCGCGCCCACCATGTGCGTAACGGCTAAACTCGCCGCTGGCATGCCACGTGGTCTTTCCCGGCGGACGTTGCGCGTGCGGAATCGGAGGAAACTTGGTTTTCTGGTGGAGATCCAACCACTTTTTCGGCGCACCAAACGGCAGGTGTGGCCGAATCCACCCCACAGCTAACAGAAATGGCCGTTTGGCGGCGGCAAGGGATTCCAGCTCGCCCAAAGCCGTTTGAGTGATCAAGCCATCGGGGTAAATTTCATCCGGTCCATCCACGGCTTCGAGCGCAGGATAAGAACCCGTGCCACGCTTCGCACCGTTGGCCAGTCCATGCATGAGCCCTTGCGGGTGGTTCCATGGACCACATGGCAGCGGCTGCCGATCCCACGCGAAGGGCATT
>JBILPN010000248.1:0-5829 GCA_044373865.1 Luteolibacter sp.
TGGCGCCGCAGGTCCTCCGCGATGCGCTGATTGAGCGATGCGCGATAGGGGCGCTCATGCCGATCCGCCACTTTGGCACGCGTGGCTTCCGGGAGCTTGAGGGAAAATTGGCTCCAGCGCGCGTCGCCATTTTCAGCAAGGTCAATCAAGAGTCGGGTCACGTCGCCATGCACAAGCGGAGTGCGGAATCGCATGGAAAAGCCTTGAGCCAAATTCAAAGAACCCGGCTCCCAGCCTTCCGACGAGCCGACCGTATCCTCGGAGCCGCGGAAAATTTCCCGATACGCCTCAGGGATCGCACACGTCGCATTGTCACAACTGAAAAGAAAAGCCGTCATTTTTTATCGATAAATCAACCCGCGACAGACTTGCCGCAATCGCCCACCAGCGCAACATCTTCGTTGCAGAGGGCGGCCAAATGATGCGGCGCGTCTCTACCGCACCCTTTGGCAGTGAGTGAATTGGGCCTTCAGTGATTGAAAATAAATTCCCGCGAGTTGAGGAGGGCCCAGAAGATGTCCTCCAGCGTTTCGCGCGTCAAAGCGGCTCCTTTTTGCGCGTCCACCGCTGCAAGCAACTTCTCGCGCTCTTGATCGGTCGCATGCCGACTGAGCGTTGTTAGGTAGAGGGCGTCGATGATTTCCACGGGGCTCTTCTTCTGATGGAGCAAGTTTTCCACCACCTTGCCTTGTTGGATGCGCCGCTGCGTCGTGTCGCCATTGAGCAAGTGCAGGGCTTGCGAGAGGTTCGGTTCCATTTTCACCTCACAAGAACAAACGGTGGCACGAGTGGCGCGTCCGAAGGTGCTGAGGAAATAATTTGAAGTGTTGCCGTCGGCGATTTGCACTGCCCGTGCTCCGAGCGGCAATCCTTTGAATTTGTTTGGCGTGGCGGTCACTTGAGAGATGCAGTCCAGCAGCACCTCCGCGCGCACCCGACGGATCATGGCGTGCGAGAAATTCCGATTGTCGTCCAGGTTCGTCTCGTTGGTGCGTGTGGAAAGTTGATAGGTTCGGGAGGTGCAAATATCGCGGACGATTTTCTTGAAGTCGTATTGATAGGCGACAAACTTTTCCGCAAGCGCATCTAGCAGTTCCGGGTTCGACGGTGGATTGGAAACCCGCACGTCATCGACGGGTTCAACGATGCCCACGCCAGTGAAGTGTGCCCAGATGATGTTGACCGTGTTCTTTGCGAACCATGGATTGTCAGAGGATGCCAGCCAATCGGCCACGGCTTCGCGGCGTGAGCGTCCAGCCAAGTCTGGCTTTGGGCCGCCAAGAAATTTGGGAGTCATGTTCTCTTTGCTAACAGGGTTCTGCATTTCCCCCCCTTGATCGAAGACCACTCGCTCGCGCGGGTCCTCTGCCGGTTTGCGTTTCACTTGGGAGAAAAACGCGGCGAAACTGTAATAGTCATCCATTGTCCAGCGGTCGAACGGATGGTTGTGGCACTGCGCGCACTGAATGCGCGTGCCCATGAAAACCTGCGCGACGTTCTCCGTGAGCTTGAGGACATCTTGCTCAATCTGAAAGAAATTTGTCGCGGGATTCGAGAACGTTCCGCCTTTGGCGGAAAGCAATTCCTTCACCAATTCATTGAAAGGGACATTGCCCGCGATCCTCTCGCGAAGCCATTGATAGTAAGCGAGCGCGGCCTTGTAGGAGACTTGCTTGGGGCCGTCATTGAAGGTCCGGATCTGCATCAACTCCGCCCATTTCATCACCCACATTTCAGTGAACTCCTTCCGCTCCAGCAACTCATCCACGAGAAAGTCGCGTCGCTGCGGGCGTTTGTCGGATAGGAATTTCTCGCGCTCTGCTAGAGTGGGTGGCAGACCCACCACATCCAGAAATACCCTGCGCAGGAAAGCTTCATCATCGGAGAGCGGGGAGGGGAGAATCCGGAGTTTTTCAAGCTTCGCTGCAACGTGGGTGTCGATGTAGTTGAAAGCCGTGAAGTCGGGTCGCTCGTGGCTGATTTCTGCCGGAACCACGATGGCTTGTGCGCCTTCGGTGAAAGTGTGGAAGCGTGCGAGCAGGAAGGCCTCGCCGCGGTGCTGTGAGGTGGCCAATCCAGAACCCGGTTCAATTGGCACTGAATTGTCGTTCGAGCTGGAGAATGTCGATAGAGTGGTGACATCGCGGTCGGTGCCATCCGAGTAAGTTGCACGGACGGTGAAGGGGATTTTAACATCGCTGCCTGTGAAGAGCACTTGTTTGGGTTCGACCTCGATGGCTGTTGCCTGTGGAATTTCCCCTCTGTCTGCGAGTGCCCCGGCGCGAATCCATTCCACCAGGGTTCGGTAAAACGGGCTATTGACCTTCATCAAATTTCCACCGGTGTGAGGCACGGCGCCGATCGATTTTGTCAGTAAAAGTGAGTCTTCAGGAACCGCTAGATTGATGCGGCGTCCGGCCATTTCCGTGGTCAGTCGGAAGTGATCGCCTTGCGGGTCATAACCGTAGAGCGAGAGGTGGAAGCCATCCTGTCCGCGTGCCGACCCGTGGCAGGAGCCGGTGTTGCAGCCTGCGGCGGTCAGCACGGGCATGACGTCGAGCTGGAAGGAAATTGGGCGGGGAGTGGTGGCATTTTTGACTGAAATCGGCAGTTCCGCGGCAAGTCCGCGGTATTCGATCCGCAGCACGGTGTTGCCGTCTTTGCGTGGGAGCAGTGCATTTCCCGTGAGGTTTGCGACGGAATCATCGGTGACGCTCAGTTTGGCCAAGTGCGTGATGTCATGAGTGGAGCCATCACGGAAATTTGCAATGATGACCACCCGGTGGAAATCCGCCGCAGTTTCTAAAGAGATTTTTTTCGGGAATGGCTCGATCGAGGCGAGATTTGGGTCTGCGGCGGCGTTCCAGCGTGGGAGTGCGGTTTTCGAGCGGGGAGCAAGAATTTCCCCGTCAGGCCATGGCGCGCCGGCTTCGATCCACGTGCGGAGAGCGTTGGATTCCTCGGGCGTGAGGGGTGCGGAATGCTTTTTTGGAGGCATGCGTTCGCTGTCGTCTGCCGGGAGCATCACCCGTGAAAACAGCAGTGAGTTTGCGGGCTCGCCAGGTTTCAGCGAGCTGCCCCCCTCGCCACCGCGCAGCATGGCCTCACGCGTTGTGAGCACCAATTCCGCCTTGGCCTCATCCTCGGTGTGGCACTCCAGACAGTGAGTTTCCAAGACGCTGCGTGCCGCGTCGAATGCCGAATACCCCGCAGAGAAATTCGTCAGTCCTAAAATGATGAGGCAAGCGTGGCGCATTTGATGGATTACGTATCATACTAAATCCTTCTTCCAACGAAATTATGCCGCCTAGGAGTTGCTGGAATTCTTATGCGTGTCTGCGGGCTGCCGCATCTTGACGCCTGCTGCACACGGGGCGACTGTGGTTGGATTGAAACCCATCGCACGGAATTCCGGATCGCCGCAGTTCTTGCTGAAGGGCGCGGAATTTTTTATTCTAATAGGTTTCAACTTCCACTGATGAGCTCGTTCAACACCACGCCCGCAGCATCCCGCGTTTGCCTGCTCGCCGTGGCGGCGGCGGGTTTGCTTGGTATGTTTTTTGCAGGACTTGTGGCGATGAAGTCCGGTTCCTTGCCATGGGTGGGCGTGACTGGATTCCTCATCTTCATCACAAGCATGGGCTGGCTGATCTATCTGATAAATCAACTGGAAGTTCAACATCAACGAGAAATTGGCAAGTTGCGTCTGAATACGCATGAGTTGTCGGAGTTGGATCAAGAGCGATACCTATTGAATACCTTGATGGATAAGGTGCCAGATCGCATTTATTTCAAAGACTTGGAAAGTCGGTTTATTCGGAACAATCGGGCGCATTTGCAGCGGTTCGGGTTGAATCATCCCGCGCAACTCCTCGGCAAATCGGATTTTGATTTTTTCCCGAGAGCGCATGCCGAGCGCACACGTGCCGATGAAATTCAAATCATTCAAAGTGGTGAACCGATCGAGAAGGAGGAGAAAATCACCTGGCCAGACGGGCGCGAGGAATGGGCGCAAATCACCAAGATCCCGCTGCGTGACCGCGCTGGGAAAATCATCGGGACCTTTGGGATTTCACGAGATGTCACTCAGCGGAAACGAGTCGAGGAGGAACTCAAGCTCATGTCGAACCGGCTGCAACTGGCAAGCCAAGCAACCAAGATTGGGATTTGGGATTATAACCCGATCACGGATCGCTTGATCTGGGATGAAAAGATGTTTCAAATCTACCAAGTCGATCCCCGGAATTTTTCTGGCACCTATGGAGCATGGAAGGCGACGCTGCACCCGGATGACGTGGATCGTGAGAATCAAAAAATTCAGGAATTGCTTCGGCATCCGGGTGAGTTTGACAGCGAGTTTCGGATTCTTTGGCCGGACAAATCGATTCATTACCTGAAGGCGAATGCCTTGGTGGCTCAAGATTCCGTTGGACGTGTCGTGCGGATGATCGGCACCAATCGTGACATCACGGCTCAGAAGCATGCAGAAGAAGAATTGAAGCATGTGATCGAGGAGTTGGGGCGCTCAAATGCCGCCCTTGAGCAATTCGCCTATGTGGCATCGCACGACTTGCAAGAACCGTTGCGCGCGATCACGGGGTGCATTCAGATTTTGCAAAAAAGTTACGGCGGAAAACTGGACAAGGATGCGGACGAATTGATCCGCCATGCGGTGGAAGGCGCTGCGAGGATGCGTAATTTAATCGGTGATCTACTGGCGTTTTCCCGAGTTGGAACAGGCGGGAAGCCGTTCGAGTTGATGGAGTGTGAAGTGGCGCTTGATTTGGCATTGGCCAATCTTTCCGCATCGATTGAGGAAAGCCATGCGATCGTCACGCGTGATCCCCTGCCGGTGTTGCATGCCGATCCAACACAAATTCCGCAGTTGTTTCAAAACCTCATCAGCAATGCCCTTAAATTTCACGGCAAGCAGGTGCCGCGAATTCACGTTGGAGCGGTGCGGGAAAATGGGGATTGGCGGTTTTCGGTGGGGGACCAAGGCATCGGAATCGACCCGCAATACAAAGATCGGATTTTCGTTATTTTTCAACGACTTCATACACGTTCGGAGTATCCCGGGACTGGCATAGGCCTTGCGCTTTGCAAGCGGATTGTTGAGCGTCACAATGGCAAGATCTGGTTTGATTCCGAGTTGGGCAAGGGCTGTGTTTTTTACTTCACGATTCCCGATCATCAAAACTCAAATCATGAATCCGTGTCAAACTAGCATCCGGCCGATTGAGATTTTGCTGGTTGAGGACAGTCCGTCGGATGCTTTGCTCACCAAGAAAGCATTTGAGGGTGCGCGCCTGATCAATCGATTGCACGTTGTAGAGGATGGTATTGAGGCGCTGAAGTTTTTGCGTAAAGAGTCACCTTATGCTGACGCGTTGCGGCCGGATTTGATTTTGTTGGATCTCAATCTTCCAAAAAAAGATGGTAGGGAAGTGTTGGCTGAAATCAAAGAAGATGAAGATTTGAAGGTGATCCCGGTGGTGGTTCTGACGACCTCGCATGCGGAGGAGGACATTATGAAGAGCTATAAACTTCATGCAAATTGTTATATCACCAAGCCGGTAAATTTTGATTCCTTTACGGAGGCGATCACCACCTTGGAGAAGTTCTGGTTTGCAGTTGTCACACTGCCACCCTAGCTTGCAACATGGTGGCGTGGCCGATGCATGTGTTACTTGTCGAGGATAGTCCGACGGATGAGCTGTTGGTTCGTGCAACTCTTGGAGCGGTCGCGGGTGTGAAGTGCGGTGTCACGGCGGTGAGCTATCTAAGCATGGCGCTGCGGCGTGTGAAGGAGGAGCGTTTTGATGTGAT
>JBILPN010000249.1:0-5819 GCA_044373865.1 Luteolibacter sp.
GGAGGGATGGGAAGGTGATTTCCGTTCACTTGGGTTTTCATGGTGATAAGAGCCTTAGGGATTTGTCTGAGGCGATTGAGTCCGCCTTAAAGTGAAACTCCGCCTTAAAGTTAACTCTTTTCAATTAAACTTTAGAATCATGGAAATTTCAAGTGTCAGCCGCTTCTCAGCTCTCGCAGCATTTAGTTTGTTAGCTTCATGCGCAAACGTCAAGCCATGGGAGCGCGAGAATCTAGCCAAGCCCTTGATGGATCCGTCGCGTGACAGGCTTGGCCTAGCGATGGGGGATCACATGTATTTCAGCCGAGAAGGCTCGAATGGAGGCGGAGGAGTTGGCGGCGGGGGATGCGGCTGCAATTGATTTTTTGAGAGAAACCAGAGAAAAACGACCATGAAAACCCTAAGAAATTACCAAACCCAGATTGCATTCTGTCGTGAAACCATGAAAGTCGGCTCCAGCTTGCTCATGGTTCTAGGGCAGAAATTACCATTTCTCAAGCCATGTGCTGCATTCCTTGCTGAGGCTCGTGCGGTGCAAGGATTGATGCAAGTTGCCGTGCCAGTCGGCGTCACCTACATGGGAACTCATAGCGTATCCGGCGCGAGTGTGGCCGTGGTCACTGCGGGAACCTCAACCAATCCAACGGCAGCCACCATTGGCTCGAATTTTCAGTGGTTCTGTCAGAGCAACAGTTCGCATCAATTCGGCTCATTTTCGGTTTCTGGCTTACCGCCGGGGCTGACCTTCACCTACGGAAAGCCTATTTCGAGTATTTCTGGAAAGCCGACGACTGCGGGCAACTACACAGTAAATTTGGTTGGCTGGGAAAATGCGAACAAACGCGGAGATAAGACTGCGACTTACAAGCTTGTTATCGCAGTGAGTGAAGCCGGGACCCAGCCCGCACCGGAAATCATGGTGGAGCAACCTGCCGGATCGAGCTTAAGCGATGGAGTGACCAAAAAAAGCTTTGGGACCGTGGTCGTTGGCAAAGCCAGCACGTCCAAAATTTTTGTCATCACGAACACCGGAACTCGCCCGCTAACAGGGCTGGCGCTTGTGGCGAAAGGTAAGATGGCGAAAGAGTTCAGTGTTGGAAAATTGGCGGTGACGAGTTTGGAACCTGGAACAAAGACAAGCTTCAAGGTTCAGTTCAGGCCTGCTGCCAAGGGCACTCGCTCGGCGACGATCCAAGTGAAAAGCAATGATGCCGATGAAAATCCGTTCGACATCAAAGTGACGGGAGCGGGTGCTTGAGTGTCCGGTGGTCGAGACTCGTCATTCTACCAAGCTGCGCCCCGGCCAGTCATGAATTTCATCGAGGATGCATCAGCGTTGCGTGAGCGGATCGAGTCCTTTGAGCTGGATGATCCCGAGTCGAGCCTGCCCTTCACCAGTCGTCTGGCGCGCGAGCAGGCTTGGACGCATGCTTTCGCGGCGCGTGTGGTATTTGAATACCGTCGTTTTCTCTATCTGGCGATGACGGCGGATCATCCGGTGACGCCTTCGGAGGAGGTGGATCAGGCATGGCATTTGCATTTGGTTTACACCAAAAACTACTGGCACGTCCTGTGCCGGGATATTTTGGGAAAGGAACTGCATCATCAACCGACGCTCGGCGGGCAGGATGAGGGGGAAAAATTTACCGATTGGTATTCGCGGACTCTGGCGAGTTACCGAGCGGTTTTTCACCAGTGCCCACCCCAAGATATCTGGCCGGAGCCGGAGCTGCGTTTTGCGGCAGCGGGACAAGCGCGCTGGGTGGATGTTTCTCAGTTTTGGCTGTTGCCTCGTCCAGCGATTTTTCGTCTCGCCTGCTGGAACACGGGCTTGAGGAAAATTTTCACAATCCGATGACACTTGCCTGCCTTGCGATCGATCCCGTGCTTGCGAAAATCCCGATTTTCGACGAAGGCGGGTCGTGGTTTCTGCGGTTCTATCTAATTTCCTTCGTGATTGCCGTGGTGTGGTCGGTGCTGCGCATGCGGCGTGGCGCGCGGAAGTTCCAGGTTCCCGGTGCGCGCAGTTTGCCGGAAGATCCCTACGAGTGGGCCTATCTGGCGGGCGGTGGTCCGCGTGCGGCACAGTTGGCGCTGGTGCGATTGTTGCGCGCTGGAATGCTTCAGTGGAAAAGTGGATTCGCCGGTGCGCGAGTGACGCTTGGGGCGCGAGACGTGCTGGGCAGCCTGTCTGCCATTGAGCGCCGAATGCTGACGCGCGTGCACACTGGCAAGGCGAAAGGTGTGCCGGTGAGTGAACTGCTGATGAGCGTCCGAGTGCAGATGCGCGCGCTGGAGGTGCGGTTGGCGGCTGCGGGACTGCGCCCGACGGCGGTTGAGCGGCGCAAGGCCTGCTTTTCTGCCATCTTGCCGATGGTTTTGCTGGGGGGCGTGGGCGGGGTAAAGTTCTGCGTGGGGCTTGGCCGCGAGCGCCCGGTGATTTTTTTGGGCATCGGCTTGGTTTTGACGCTCATTGTTGCGTGCATCATCGCGTCCCGCGTCAAGCGCTTGACTCCGGCGGGGCTGGAATTGCTGGCACAGCGGCGGGTGGAGCACCAAAAATCCGAGCTCCATGCATCGGCGGATGAGCGTGGCGGCTTGCGAATGATTTCCGACGGCATGGCACTTTTCGGAGTGACTTGCCTTGCCGAGGTTCCAGCGTTTCGAGGAATTTACCCAGAGTTGAAAACTCAGTTGAGTGGGCAAAGCACCACCGGCGGCACCGATGCTTCAGGCGGCGGTGGCTGTGGTGGGGGCTGCGGCAGTGGCTGTGGGGGATCTGGCTGCGGCGGCGGTGGCGGCGGAGACTGAAGCGGGCTGGGCTGGATTGAAGAATCACCCGCCCGCCCGCAAGCCGCGCTTTCCTTGCCAGCCTGGGTAAAGCGCCGACTCTTCGATTACGCCTTCAGCTTCGAATAGGCGCGCAGGTAACCGACGCATTGGGCGATTTCCGGCAGGTTGTTCTTCCAGTTGAACTCGTATTCAATGGTCACATTTCCTGCAAAGCCGTGTTTGCGAACCTCGTCTAAAATCGCAAAATTGTCGATGATTCCAGTGCCGAACGGGCGGTCGCGGCTTGGGCCTTCGATCGACTCGCGGTCCTTCATGTGGAACGAATGGACGCGTGGAGCGATTTTTTTGATGACCGCCAGCGGGTCAAGGCCGGAGCTGGCCCAATGGCCAAGATCCGCGCAGTAGCCGAGATTGGCGTGGCGGCCTTCGATGGCTTTCCAGATCGTATCTGGATTCCACAGCTTGGACGGCTTTGGGTGATTGTGGAAACAGACCTTGATGTCGTATTCTTTTGCCAATTTTTCCAAAGTGTCGATGGCTTCGAGGGACTCGGTGGAAACGCCGTAGAGATTGAGCTTTTTGGCGAGTTCAAAGGTTTTGCGGGCCTCTGCCTCGTCTTTTGAAATTTCGGTAACGCCGAAATTGACCGCGACAATCTGGTTCTTCTTGAGGTGGTCAATGACTGCTTGGACCTGTGCATCGGTCATCTCAGGACCAAATTTTGCGTCTCCTTGGTCACCGCCGAGAGCTTGGCCTTTATAAACCTCCACCCCGCCCATGCCAGCCGCAGCGGCCATTTCGATGGATTGGAAAAGCGTGAATTCCTTGAAAGACCAACATTGCACCGAGATGGCGAAGCCTGCATCGGTGACGGCTGGCTGGGGCAGTGGCGCACCGTTTGCACGGAAGGCGAGCAAGGCGGATGCAGCGGGAAACATGGTGAGTAAGGAGCGGCGTTTCATGGATTGTCTTTGGGATTTTGGCAAATTCAGGGGACAAATCAACCCCCCATTTGGGCAGCTGATTTTCTAAAGCGAGACGTCCAGCTTTAGGGGAATTTAGGCAGATGCGAGCGCCGTTAGAAGCTTTTCATGAATGCCGCCAAAGCCGCCGTTGCTGAGCACGGCGACGAGATCTCCCGGGCGGGCACCTGATTTCACCTGTGCGACGATGCAATCGACGTCTTGCAAATACCATGCACGGCCGCCAAGGCGGGCGATGTCGGCGGAGAGTTGGTCGGGGTTGAGTCGGTCATTTTCGGGAATTTTGTGCAAATCCGTCATGGCGGCGACGATGGCAAAGTCAGCTAAGGCCAGTGCTTCGGCGAGTTCGGTCTGGAAGACGGCGCGGCGTGTGGTGTTAGAGCGTGGTTCGAAAAGAACCCAAAGCCGTGAGTCTGGATGGCTTTGGCGGAGGCTTTGCACGGCGAGGCGGATGGCTGTCGGGTGGTGGGCGAAGTCGTCAATGACCTTGATTCCACTGGCCTCCCCGCGGAGTTCTTGCCGCCGTGCGACCCCTTCGAAGGACTCGAGTCCCGCGCGAATCTCTGCGGCGTCGAGCCCGGCGAAGCTGGCCGCCGCCGCTGCCATGGCCGCATTGCGGACGTTGAACTCACCGGTCATCCGCACAGAGTAGGGGACGCCCGCAAGCGTGAAAGAACTCCTGTCTCGCGCGTAATCGAGGTTCTCAATGTGCAAATCGCAAGACGCTCCGAAGCCAACTTTCACCACCGGGCAAGGTGCGGCACTGGCGATGTCCAAACAGTTAGGGTCGTCACCATTGATGCAGGCGCAACCGTTCCTTGGCACAATGTTGAGGAGGCGGCGGAAGCTCAGTTTGATTTCGTCGAGCGAGTTGTAAATATCGGCGTGGTCGAATTCCACGTTGTTAACGATGACGCATTCCGGCAGGTAATGGAGGAATTTCGAGCGCTTGTCGAAAAAGGCCGTGTCGTATTCATCGCCCTCCAACACGTTGAATTCCGAGTCCGGGAAATATGCGCCGCAGGAAAGATTTTTCGGCAATCCGCCGATCATGTAGCCAGGATCGCGGCCGGCATGGATGAAAATCCAGGCAAGCATGGATGAGGTGGTGGTTTTTCCATGGGTGCCGGAGACTACGAAATTTCGTTTCCCGCGGAGGAAAAATTCCTTCATGACCTCGGGTAGTGAGTGGTAGAGCAACTTCCGGTCAAGGGCGGCTTCCGCCTCGGGATTTCCCCGGGAAATGGCATTTCCAATGATCACGACATCGGTGCCGGGCGGGATATTTTCTTCATGATAGCCCTCGGTCAGCGTGATCCCTTGGCCGCGCAGGAAGTCGGACATGGGTGGATAAACGTTGGCATCAGAGCCAGTCACGGAGAATCCGCGCTGTTTCATCGCGGCTGCGACGGCCCCCATGGCGGTGCCACAGATGCCGGTAAAGTGAAAGCGGGTTTTCTCAGACATGGAATGGAAGCAAAGCAAGGGAGCGAAAATGGCGCAGCAACATGGGCGAAGCGCGATGCTGCCTGAGTGAAGCGCCGCGTCAATCTTCCGTTCGGTTTTCTCGCATTCGGGTCAAGTCGTTTGGTTGGAAGCTTCATCTTTGAGGACGTCTCTCAAAGATGAGCTGAATGGCAGGTTATGGGTGTTTCTAATATCAAGCGATCTGGGACGGAAAGTGGTGTTTCTCATCAAGGGGGGGGTGATGGCCAGCAGAGCATAGCGTGTAAGTGTAAGGCTTTGTGGTCGCTATCGATTTACGCACAAAAGAAGATGGGAGGACTTGGGGGCTTTTCCGCGTCCTCAATACGCTCGCCCATCAAATCCGGACTCGTAGATCTCGCATGCTCCACAAAAGGCCCTTCGCATCGCTCGCCTTGCCTCGCATGACACGGGCGCCGTCCTTTCTTTTTTCCCCGAATCGCGCGCGTGCCTCAGTAAAGATTTCGTTTACGAATTCCTTGCTGCCAATCACCGCGCCGTCCGTGAAGTAGCGCACTTGGCACAGCAGCATTTTTGCTAGACTAAAATCCTTCAAAA
>JBILPN010000250.1:0-5815 GCA_044373865.1 Luteolibacter sp.
AAGCGCGAAGGCCGCCTTGCTCGGGCTGACGCGTGATCTCGCGCGCAGGCACGGCGCGGCGAATCTCCGGGTGAACGCGATTTTACCCGGATTTCTCGAAACCCGGATGACGCGTGAGGTCCGCCCGGCGCGCCTCAAGGAAATACGCGACGCGCACGAACTCGGCCGATTCAACACAACGCTTGAAGTCGCAAAATTCATCCGCTTCTTGCACGAGGAACTTCCGCACACCTCTGGCCAGACTTTCAACTTGGATAGCCGCCAATCCGAATGGCTTTAAATTCAAAAAGCCGGGGTTGCGTATCGTCCAAAGAGCGGATTTACTTTCGACAGATCCCAATGATCTGCGGAATCGATTGATGCGATCCGCCTGCTAGCTCCTCGAAGAAAAATCCCATGAAGATTACCAAAAACACATTTGCGAACGAAGAAGTTGTCCTTGATTTCCACGAATACGAATCCTGCAATTTCACCAATTGCCGTTTTGTTGTCCTCGGCTACGGCCCATTTGCACTGAATCAATGCGAGGTGACAAATTGCGAATTTACCTTCGCGGGTCCTGCCGCAAGCACCATCCAAACGATGACGACGATCTATCACAACATCGGCGAGCAAGGGAAGCAGTTGATCGAAGGAACCTTCGACAGCATCCGCAATGCAGGTGCTAACAAGCCTGCTTAAGCGCTAAAAGAGCTCAAAAATTTAAAGAAATGACCGGCCGCGATTTGCAGCCGGTCATTTTTTTATCAATCCTGAATCCGATGCGGGAAAAAGCGGCTTAAATTCCCAGTGATGGGCGAACGATCACCACGTGCTGAAAGACCGCGGCACTCGTCGCCGATCATCCAAAGCCCCCAAACAAAATGTTGGATTCCGGCGGAAAACAAAGGCGCATGTTTTTGATAGACCAATGGCTCGCCTTGGTGGCCACTTGCCCCAGATGCGATCAATTTTCCGCGGTCGAGCAGGGAAACACCCGCGCCTTCCCGACCGAAAAAGGGTTTCTCAACCCAAAAGGAAATTCCCTGTTCACACAACGCTTCGCGCGAAAAATAGGCGGGCAAAAGCAATGGGTGACCTGGATTCAACTCCCATAACACGGCCAACAAGCCTTTGTTCGATAACAACATTTTCCACGCGGGCTCCAAAAAGCGTGTTCGCTCTTGGCCGATTTCGGCGAAAAATGGCTCCTGCGCCATCCACTCCCACGGGTAAAGTTTGAAAAGCTTGTCGATCGGCTGCTCGAAGGAATCCGTAAAGCGGCCGTCTTCCGAAAACCCGATGTCGCTGATATCCATCAACTCCACCGTTTTCCCGGCTTGCTCAGCGGTTTCTGCGAGATAGGCAATGGTTTGCCGATCCTCCAAGCTGTCCCAAGCGCAGGCGAAATGAACTCGCGATTCAGGAAAAATGTTCCATCGCGCGACGAGCGCTTCGTGCAGCGAGTTGAGCTGGTCACTCTCCGGCGCCACTTGCTCAAGCCACTGCCATTGGATCACGGCGGCCTCCAGCAAGGAAGTGGGCGTGTCAGCGTTGTATTCCAAAAGTTTTGGCTGCCCCTTGCCATCCCACGCCAAATCAAAGCGACCATAGAGCGATGGATCCGCACTCATCCACGAGCTTTGAATCAAGCCAGCTGCCACGTCTGGAATCGCCAAGCGGGCCCACCAGTCGTTTTTGACGATATGCTGGCAGGCTTCCAAACACAGCGCGTGGAGCTCGGTGGCGGCGTCCTCTAAGGTTTCTGCCGCCTGAAGCGTGAGCGTGAGGTGCTGGTCCTCGCTCCAATAGGCATCACCATCCGCGCCATGCCAAATCAGGCCGGCGGATTCTACGGATTGACGCCAATTGGCACGCGGTGCATTCGTTTCAAGACGGATCGGAGATTTCATGCGAAATGCAAAACGCGAAATTTCAGCCTCCGAAGGAAGTGCCGGTGGCGCGCGAGCCGAAGCCGCCGCGCACCGATTGGCCAGGATTCACCGAGCTGCCGGAGGCCCGGCTCTGGGCAACCATGCGCTGGTAGGACGGGCTCGTCGCGGCATGGCGGCCGACGGCTGAGCGCTGGTCCTCCACGCCTTTCTGCCAGTTTCCAGCTTGGCCACTTGCCCGTGTGAACCCTGCTCCTGGACTGAATAGACCTCGGTTTCCAGACAGTAACCAATACATCATCAAAGCGTTACCCATGCCAAATCCTTGACCGCCACCGCCCGCAGTTGCTGGCGCAGCGGCGCTCGCAGGCGCACTTTCCGGGTTTTCCTGCTGCACTTTGGCCAGTGCCGCATCAACTTTTTCTAAGGCATTCACTGCCGGGCGGCTTGCCTCCAAGGGCTCAATCTCCGGCTGGTCTTTCCATTCGCCATTGATGAACCAACGACCGTTTTGCAGGAATCCATGCGGGTGCTCGAAGAAATCATAGGCCCCGGCATGATAGAACCCAAGCCCGGGAATTTCAAAATTATGTTTCACCTCGCCGCGCTGCAAAGTTCCTTTTTGATCATCTAACTTTTCAATCTTCGTCTGGGTTTCGGCCATTTGCATGTCCACTTCGTTGCCAACCGTGCGCACTCCGCGGTCGCAACTGCTCAGGCTCGCGGCACCACCCGCAAGGATGCAAAGGGTGGACCAGCGGAGGATGCCGCTTGGCTGAATGGAGGTGAGAAAGCTACGTTTTTTCATCGGGTCCCGCCATCCTAGGAGCCTCGTGCATCTGCGTCAACCGCATGACGATTGGAAAATCGAGGGAAATTTCCGATCGCTCACCGGCGAATGCTTTGACTTTGTTAAGCAAAAATGTTTGACGGAAATCCCGATCAATTCAAAGTGCGCCCCATGATGACTTCGCCCCCCCGGCTTCAATCGTTCTTTCTGCCTCGACTCGTGGCCGATGGAATCCTGGCTCGAAATTTCCAAAACTCGGCAATTTCATTTCATGTTTAGCTCGCAGCTTTGGATCTGAATGTCTCGCCCGGCTCACGGGCATTGATGATTTTCCCCCTCCTCTCTCTCTATCACTTTTGCCCCCCCGGCTCATGATTTGCAAGGTGCGCTCTGCTGCAATTTTTTCACTTGGTTGTTTGGTGTTAGGCTCGCTGCCCGCCGACGCGGAGAGTCCGATCCTGTTCGGGGGAAATGGCTTCAGTTGCACTTGGCAAACGGCGGTCTCGAACGGTGGCGACGGTTTTGTCACAACATCGAGCCTGCCTCTGCAAGTCGCACTGACGAGCAGCAACAATCGGGTCGGCCTATCAGAAACAGATTTCACCATGACTGCGGAAGCCAGCGGGTATGTGGAATTCAGTTGGTCTTACATCACGCGCGACGCTCCGGGTTTCGATCCGTTTGGATACTTGCACAATGGGGTTTTCCACGTGCAAACCAGCGCCACTCAGTCGCAGCAAAACGGTGCGCTTGCGGTATTCATCGCGCAGGGGGATCAGTTTGGATTCCGCCAATTGAGCCATGACTCAGTGTACGGCAGCGCGACGGCGACAATCCAAGATTTTTCATTCACCCCCGTGCCGGAGCCAGGATGCCTGCTTTGTCTAACGGGGGGAGTGCTGGCAAGCTTGTTGCGGCGGCGTCTGTAAGGCGATGAGTCTAGCTCTGCCGCATGAAGGCTTGATGCGGCGTGCCTCGGGCGGCAAGGTGCCGCGCGTGTCGTCTGTTCCGCCTCGTTCTCCTGCCCTGCCCGCCGTGCTTCGTCCTCGGCCGTGGCTTGCCGGCCTGGCCGCCGCCCGCGCCAATCTCGTGCCGGGATTGATCGTGCAGGCGGTGATGCTTTCCATGCTGCTGAGCTACTATTTTTTCCCTCCCATGCAGTTGGCACTCAATAGCTTAGCCGCACTGAAGGCGCATTGGAGCTATGCCTACTCTGGCCTGTCTTCGATTCTCGCTGGAGCGATGATTCCGGAGTTGCTGCGAGTTTGTGTTTTCCAAAATTTTCGGTTCCATCGCCAGAATGCAACCAATCTCGCGTTCGCCGCTCCGTTCTGGTGCGGAATGGGCGTGATCGTGGATTTTTTCTATCGAAATCAAGCGCTTTGGTTTGGCATGGATGCAACTTTTCCAGTGGTGCTCCGCAAGGTGCTAGTGGATCAATTTTTATACAATCCACTCTTTGCCGCTCCCGTGACGGCGATGCTTTACGATTGGAAAAACCAGGGTTTCTCACGCCATGCAATCCGCGGTTTTTTCACGCCCGCTTACTATCGTGACGTGGTCATCCCCACGCTTTTTGCAACGTGGGGCGTGTGGATCCCAATCGTGGCAATCCTCTATTCGCTGCCATCTCTGTTGCAAATCCCGCTGTTCGGCCTCGCGCTGTCGCTGTGGGTGATGATTTATACATGGATGAGTGAACAACGGACTCCGGAAATGCGCTGCTAGGTGGCACGGGCCGCGCTCACTCGGAAATCACACCATCTAACCATAAAATCATTTTTTTCCGATATTCGCCGTTTTTCCCGGAAAGCGCGTTCCCATGACGTCCTTCCTCAACTTCAAACAGGGTTTTTGGCTCGCCAGCTGCCGCAAAGAGTTGCTTGCCGTGCGACACTGGCACGACTTCGTCACGCTTGCCATGAACGACTAACAGAGGGACCGGGCTGAGCTGGTTCACGAAGTCTTTGGGCGATAGCTCGTCGGTGACGAGGCTGGCTCCCAATTGGCCTCCGAAAATACGCGCCATGGCCTGATAGGAGGCAAAGGCTCCCTCGATGACCACCGCGCGCAAGCCCTGCACGGGTGTCTCGGCAAGCGCAGTCACGGATTGCGCGCCACCAAGGCTGTGACCATAGGAAACGAGGCGGTTGGGGTCGATGTCGTGGCGCCCGGCGGTGTAGGAAAACGCGGCTTTCACGTCGTCAATCATCCCGCGCCGATCCACCGCTCCACCGGATTTTCCAAAGCCGCGGTAGTCATACATGAGGATGTTATAGCTGGCGTCTGCAAGCCAGGTGACGAAGCCAAGATGGTGGCCGATGGAGCCTGCGTTGCCATGGGAAAAAACAACGGTGCCCTTGGGGGACTTGGATTTCGCGGGAATAAACCAGCCGTGCAACGCGGTGCCGTCACTGGATTTGAACTCGATGGATTCAAATTTGAGCCCCCAAGTCGCTGGAGTTGCCGGCTCGTCCCGGGTTGGGAAGTAGAAGAGTTGGTTGCCGCCCTTGTTGCCGGCGAGGCCGCGAGCCAGTTGGGCGAGCTCGCCATCGGGGGCGTCCAGCAAGGCGCGGAGCTCGCCAAGGTCTGCCGCCGGCCTGTTTTCCTCGGCTGAGACAAGGGTGAGCGCTGCAAGGCTGAGGCTGAGAAGTCGATTGCGCATGGCCAGAAATCCACACCCGAAACGAAATTTGTCGAGCGAAACCCCGAATTTAAAAGCAATGACCCGCCAAATCCGCAGAAAATCTGGAAAAAATCGTTTTTGTGGAGATTTCTCTTTGCGGATTGGCCTGCCCCGTGCTATTACTTTTCTGTCGCAAGACAAGGCGGTTCGACTGAGATGCCATCGGGTTAATGGGTTTTTCCTGGAGGATGATCAGTCGGACCGCTTCTTTTTTTATTTTTTTTGGGGCTTCTTTCCTCGCTTTATTCGAGTTTGACCGATTGGTTCCATTTCATTGCCCTGGCTGTTCCTTGAACGTGTCGGTTCTGGCCAAGTTAGCCAATTTCGCCTGAACCTGGACGACGCCTGACGGGAAAATTGCCCAGATTGCCAAGAATCGGAGTTTTTAGGATCCCCCAAAAATTTTTATTTTTTGGTGCCTACCCCCACAGTTGTCCGACCCCCATGATACAGTTCAAGAAATCCGCG
>JBILPN010000251.1:0-5814 GCA_044373865.1 Luteolibacter sp.
CAATCGGCAGCCCGCTTTGATTCAAATGATCCGCTAGAAGCATGCAGCCCGCACGGTGCTCATGCTCTCCCGGCGCGTGACTCGGCTTCCCTGCAATGAAAACCACCTTTTTCTTCGGCATGGGCGCGGCCTTGGGGTCGCCTTGAGAAAAGGTCAAAACGGTCGCAAACACCCCGATTGCACATGCAATTGGAAAGATCAAGGGACGCGGAAAATGGTGGGTAGGAGTCATGGTTTTTTCGAGATTTCAAAGGAACTACGCCTCATCCCACGTCCCAATGCAAGCTTAAGGCTGCGCGGCGTGGAAGGAGTGTTGCGTGGCCACCACCTTTGTTGAAGTAAATTGCCTATCCAAGGTACGCCCGCCAGCGAAGCCTCACCGGTGCCCCACACGGCAAGCATGCCGCTGCGAAGCATGCACCATAAATTGAATCCACCAGAACGCCTCATTGGACTCGTAAGTCATTGAAAACAAACTGGTGGCAGAGGGCGGATTTGAACCGCCGACCAAAGGCTTATGAGTCCTCTGCTCTACCACTGAGCTACTCTGCCATGTGCTTTGACGGAGAGACTCTCGCGTCGGGCGGCGACTGATTACCGCCCCAACTGACAATTGTCCACCGGAATCTCGATAAATTACACCATTCTCCCATGTCGCCTCAGATTCTCAGCCAAGGCCCGCCCGGTCGGCGAACTTGCGTCGGCAGCGAGTGCACCCGGTGGCCCCTGCGCAACGAGCCTGCCCCCGTGCGAACCTCCACCCGGACCCAACTCAATCACCCAATCCGCCGCAGCCACCACATCCAAATGATGCTCCACCACCAGCACGCTGTGCCCTGCATCACGCAAGCGAAGAAACGCCCTCAACAAGCGCTCAACATCGCCAAAATGCAGGCCTGTTGTGGGTTCATCAAACAAATACAAGGTGTGCGGTGCCTGCGGACGCGCCAACTCGACCGCTAGCTTCAAGCGCTGCGCCTCTCCTCCAGACAGGGTGTTCGCCGCTTGACCAAGCTGCAAATAACCCAAACCCAAATCCTCTAAAATCTCCAAAACATGCCGAATTTTTGGAATCGGCCTGAAAAACTCCATCGCCTCACTCACCGACAAAGCCAGCACATCCGCGATGGATTTCCCCTTATAAGTCACTTCCAAGGTCTCACGATTGAAGCGCCGACCACCGCAGGCCGGACACGGAACCCACGCATCCGGTAAAAAATGCATCTCGATCTTCAATCGACCATTTCCCTGACAACGCTCACAGCGACCCCCTGCCGCATTGAAGCTGAACCTCCCCGCTCCATAGCCCCGCTGCTTGGATAAATTCAGCTTCGTAAACAAATCTCGGATCAACTCAAACACCCCTGTGAAGGTCGCCGGATTGGAACGCGGACTCCGCCCAATCGGAGATTGATCCGCAACCACGCATTTCTCAATGAACTCCAAGCCCTCAAGGCTCTCGTGCGCACCCGGCAGCTCTCCGGTTCCATGAAAATGACGCACCAAGGCACGCCGCAGAATGTCATCTGCCAAAGTCGATTTCCCACTGCCACTCGGCCCGCTCAAACACACCAATCGACCTAATGGAATCGACACATCCAAGTCTCTCAAGTTGTGCTCCCGCGCGCCTCGGATCAGCAAGCAAGCCTGACCTTGGTCCGCCGGCGGATTCACCGGAAAAATCGGCATCTCCCCACGCAGCCACCTCCCGGTTGGGGATTCCAACTCAAGCGGAACGCCAACGCCTAGAATCTCGCCCCCCGCAGCCCCAGCCCCGGGCCCCACATCGATCAGGCAATCCGCAACTCGAATGATCTCCTCATCATGCTCCACCACCACCACCGTATTCCCCAAGTCGCGCAAACGCAGCAAGGCTCCGATCAGGCGCTGCGTGTCCGCCGCATGCAAGCCAACACTCGGCTCATCCAACACGTAAATCACCCCGGACAATCCCGCCCCTAACTGCGTCGCCAAGCGGATCCGCTGCGCCTCCCCGCCAGATAGAGTGCCGCTGCTCCGATCAAGCGTTAGGTAGTCCAAACCAACCTCAACCAAAAACTCCAAGCGCTTCCCCACATCACTCGCCAAACGCCGGCACACCTCCGCCTTTGCAGACTCTGGCGTGAAGCCGCAGACCCAACGCAAAGCCTCCTGCACACCCAATGCACAGAAATCCTGAATCCCTAACCACTCGCCACCCGCCCCCTCGACCTTCACCGCCAACGACGCCGCTTTGAGCCGCTTTCCACCACAGGCAACACACGCACGGTGCCCCATAAACTTGGCCAAACGCCGCCGTGTCACTTCAGACTTCGCCTCACGATAGCGCTTCAACGTTAGATCCGGATCCTCCCCTGCCCCCAATAGACGAACATCACAAAAAAGTTCGGTCCCCAAGCCCTCGCACGCCTCACACGCACCTATGTGCGAATTGAAAGAAAAATGCTTGGGCGACAATTCATCCGCGACGAAACCAGTCCGTGGATTCCGATAGGCCGTTTGAAACGACAAATCGCGCCACTCAACCGCCCCCGGCTCCTGCAGGGCAGCGCGCGCCTCCGTCCCACAAAGACGCAGCGCCGTCTCCACCGAGTCCGCCAAGCGCGACTCCACACCCGGACGAATCACAAAACGATCCACCACGATTTCCAACGCCCCAAGCGGCTCAGACCACTTCGCCGCCGCCTCTTCAAGCTCCACAAGCTCGCCATCCATGCGCACCCGGATGTATCCCTGCCGCCTCAAATCCGCCAACAATCGCAGCGGATCTCCCAATTCCTCACGCGGCACCGGAGCTAACAAAACCACCTTGGTCCCCTCCGCCCGCGCCGCTAACACCTCCACGATATCCGCCGCACTCATCCGCTCCAAGCGCTCGCCCGTCTCAGGATCATGCGGAATCCCTGCCGCCGCCCACAGCACTCGCAAGTAGTCATAAACTTCAGTCGCCGTCGCCACCGTCGAACGCGGATTCAATCCGCCGCTCCGTTGCTCAATCGCAATCGCCGGACTCAAGCCCTCGATCGAGTCCACGTCCGGCTTCTCCAATTGATCCAAAAACTGCCGCGCATACACCGACAAGGACTCCACATAACGCCGCTGCCCCTCTGCATAAAGCGTGTGAAATGCCAACGACGACTTCCCGGACCCACTCGGCCCGGAGATCACCACAAGTTTCCCCCGCGGAATATCCACATCGATATTTCGCAAATTATGCTGCCTTGCCCCACGGATTCGGATCGCTTCCACACCCCAAGACAAGTCCCGCCCCGCAAAAGTTCCAAGCTCCAATCCGCAATCTCCGACTTCCATGTTGCCAAAGCCACCCCCACCCACTTCCCTTCACTCGCAATGGAACTCCTGAAAATTTTCGCCGACCCGCAAATGAGCCACAGCGCCGCAACGCATCTCCGCGAATGCCTCGCCCCTCACGAAATCATCATTCCTAAAAATCGGCCCGCCTCCGTGCTAGCCGCTCCTGAGCCTGACCCCGCCTTCCTCCTCGCACACATCGCCTTCGGCCAACCCGACATCGATAGCATCCGCCGCTCAAAGAACCTGAAATGGATGCAAATCAGCAGCGCTGGATTCACCCGCTACGACACCCCGGAATTCCGCCAACTCGCGAGCGAACGCGGAATCATCGTCACCAACAGCTCCACCGTCTATGCCCAAGCCTGCGCCGACCACGTCCTCGCGTTCATGCTCGCCCACGCCCGGGTCCTCCCACAAGCCCTCAAATCCCAAGCTCCAAACGGCTCTCCCGAGTGGAATGAGCTCCGCCAAAATTCAACTTCGCTCCGCGGTCAAAACCTCGTCATCCTCGGCTTCGGCGGAATCGCCACCGAGTTGCTGAAGCTGCTCGCACCCTTCGGCATGAAAATCACCGCGCTGCGCCGCCACCCGCGCGGCGACGAAGCCGTCACCACCATCAGCCTCCAAGAACTCCCGGCCGCCCTCGCCCAAGCGGACCACGTCATCAACATCCTGCCAGACAACGCCGCCTCACAAAATTTCATCGATGCCACACGCCTCGCACAAATGAAACCCGGCACCGCCTTCTACAACATCGGCCGGGGCACCACCGTGGACCAATCCGCCCTGCTCGCCGCACTCCGCTCCGGGCACCTCGCCGCCGCTTGGCTAGACGTCACCGAACCCGAACCTCTGGCTGCCGACCACCCGCTCCGCAGCGAAGCGCGATGCTTCATCACGCCGCACATCGCCGGCGGACATCGCGATGAAACAAGCACGCTCATCCAGCATTTCATCACCAATTTCCAACGCTATCAAACCGGCCAAACACTCAAGGACCGGATCATGTGAGAACTCTAGCCGCCATCGACTCCCCGGCGATTTTCCCGGTCGTCCATGCCGCTTGAAAATTGAAACCACCCGTCACCCCATCCACATCCAGCACCTCGCCCGCAAAGTAAACTCCCGGCCTGAGCTTGCTCTCCATGGTTTTTAAATTCACGTCCTTCAAGTGCACCCCACCACACGTCACAAACTCATCCTTGTTTAAACTTTTCCCACGCACCGCATACCGACCATCACACAGCTCAGCGATCAAGCGCCGCGTCTCATCCTTCGTCAAGGTCGCCCAGGTCTGGTCTTCCTTCACTCCCGCCGCCGCGCAAAGCCGCTGCCACAAGCGTTTTGTCACACCTTCCACGATGCTGCACCGCATCACCTTGCGCGCGCCGTGCTGCTGCCGCTCAGCTGCTAGAATCTCACCGACTTCCTCCGCCGCCATCCCCCCCACCCAATTCACGCGTAACTCAAATTCATAAGCGCAGTCCGCAAAATCTCGCGCTCCCCACGCCGACACCTTCAAGGCCGCAGGACCGCTCAAGCCCCAATGCGTCACCAACAATGGCCCACTCGCCGACCAAGAACCCGCCCGAACCACCGCGCTGGGAACCGACACCCCCTGCAAGCCTAACAACCTCGCATCCTCGATTTTAAAGGTAAACAAAGAAGGCACCGGCGCTGACATCGCATGCCCCACCGCCTCCACCGGTCGCCGCGCCGGACCACTGCGGATTCCTCCCGTCGCCAGCAAAATACACGCGGCCTCCACTTCCGCCCCGTCTTCCATCTCCAACAAAAATCCGCCATCCGCGCCACTCCGCACCCCCACAACACCCGCGTGGGTCCGCCACGTCACCCCCAACTCACGCGCCACCCGCGTCAGACACTCAATCACAGTCCCGGAATCATCCGTCACCGGAAACATCCGGCCATCCGGCTCCGACTTCATCGCCACCCCATTCCGTTCAAACCACTCGACCGTGTCCGCCGCCTGCCAGCGATGAAAGGGTCCGATCAAACTTTTACTCCCGCGCGGATAGCCCTTCAACAACTCGCGCGGCTCAAAACAATGATGCGTCACATTGCAACGTCCCCCGCCTGAAATCCGAACTTTCGTGAGCAACTCCGGGCCTTTTTCCAAAATCAACACCTCGCGCGCACCCGCTTCTGCCGCAGAAATCGCCCCAAAAAAACCCGCAGCTCCACCCCCAATCACCACCACCCGAACCTTGCTAAGCATGGCCAACAGCATCCAAAGTCACCCACCCCACATCAATCCCTATTTTTTGCCTCCCCCAATGCCACATATTCTCCCGTGAAATCCATGCACAGCTGCCCGTTCTCCTCGACCGTCACACGCAGCCGGATCCGCGCCTTCCCACACTCCGCCAATTTCCTGCGAAACTCAACAATCTCAGACTCGGCCGGAGCCAGGCAAATCGCGCGAATCCCCCCACGAACCGGTCGCAAATATCGCATCGAGCTTTCACGAATGACAAG
>JBILPN010000252.1:0-5810 GCA_044373865.1 Luteolibacter sp.
ATCCTTGGCGCAGGTCGAGGAGGCGGGCATCGATGCCGCGGAGTTTTGGATGAACTTGTATTTCGCGCGTCCGCCGTCTGGGTATGATCAGGCGCGTTCGCAGATTCCGGTGGATTTGCTCACCTCTGGGATTTTTTCCGCGCATTACATCAACACGGTGAGTCCGAGATTTCTTTGGGAAATGGTGGAGGGCTGGCATTCCGTGGTGCCGGATACCGTTCGCGCCGAGCTGCGGAGCAAGTATCACGCAGGTTGTTCTGCGGGGATTTTGAACGCGCCGGATGTTTCTTATGATCCGGAGACGGATGACTCGCTGGCACAAGTTTTTGGCTTGGCGGACTTTGTCGAGGGCAAGGCGGCGAACAAGCGGGCGCTGCAAGAGGAGTTGCAATTGAAGTTGGACCCGGATGCGCCGATTTTCTTTTGGCCATCTCGCTTGGACCCCGTGCAAAAGGGGCCGCAGTTGTTGACGGAAATTTTGCACCGCTTGGTCTCAGACTACTGGGAGCGCGATTTGCAGGTGGTGATCGTCGCCAACGGGCCTCATCAAAAGTGGATTGACTTGATTGTGAGTGACTTCGATCTCCGTGAGCGGGTTGCGATTGTGGACTTCGAGGAGCGCTTGTCGCGGTTGGCGTATGCGGCGTCTGATTTCATGCTGATGCCCTCCTTGTTTGAGCCCTGTGGATTGCCACAGATGACGGCTCCGCTGTATGGATCGCTGCCGGTGGTGCATTCGACGGGTGGGCTTTATGATACGGTCCAACCCTTGGATGTGGAGAACTCGGTGGGCAACGGTTTCCGGTTTGATCACTATGATGCGCCGGCCTTCCGCTGGGCGATTGACCGTGCGATGGATTTCCACCAGTTGCCACGCGAAATTCGCGAGCGCGAGATCCGGCGAGTGATGTTGGAAAGTCGCCACCAATTTAGCCACAAAGAGGTGGCCCGCCGTTACATCGACATTTACGAGCAAATGCTGGCACGGCCCTTGGTTGAAAAAGAGTCGGGCGAAGTGATCAAGGCCATTGCGGAGAGTCTCTCGGAGAGTGCTGCGGAGGTGATTCCGCCAAGCTTGATTGGGACTCCGGTTTAAGCGATTGGCTGGCGGTGGCGACTGTTTTCGCCACCGCGCTTGTCGGCATGTTGCGTGATTTGCCGCTTTTGCGAGGTCGCTTAGACGCCGGAGAAGGCGACGAAGCCGCCGTCCACCGGGAGAATTGTCCCCGTCACGAATTTCGAGGCGTCTGCGAGGAGGTAGTGCAGCGCACCGAACAATTCATCCGCATTTCCAAAGCGTCCAAACGGGGTGTTCGAAACGATTGTGTGGCCGCGGTCAGTCAGCGAGCCATCCTCGTTGGTGAGCAGTCGGCGGTTTTGCTCGCCAAGGAAAAACCCGGGCATGATGGCATTGACGCGCACTTTGCCAGCGGTGCGGCGGGCCATGTCCACGGCCAGCCAGCGAGTGAAATTGTCCACGCCGGCCTTGGCCGCCGAATAGCCGACGACTCGCGTGACCGCGCTGAACGCCGAGACGGAAGAATAATTGATGATCGAGCCACGTCCGCCTTCGATCATGGCGGGGGTGAAAACGAGAGAGGGGAGGACGGTGCCGTGGAGGTTGAGATCCACAACCTGTTGGAAAGACTCGAAGTCGAGATCCGAGAAACTTTTATCTGGCGGGATCGTTGCACCTGGCATGTTGCCGCCAGCTCCGTTGAGCAAGCCGTCGATGCGGCCCCACTTTTCCATGACGATGTCGCGTGCGCGCTCCAGCGCCGGGCGGTCGAGGACGTCGGCAACCAGGCCAAGGCACTCGGCACCCGGGGTGGCGGCTTTGCATTTGGCGAGCGCGGCGTCGAGTTTATCTTGGCTGCGGCCGAGGTAAACGATGCGGGCTCCCTGCGCGGCGAGGTAATCCGCCGCAGATCCTGCGAGGGCTCCGGTGGCGCCGGTGATGAGAAAAACACGTCCGGTGAGGTCGAATAGTTGGGTCATTGTATTGTATAGGGGAAAATGGCTGGAAAATTCCGCGTGCGTCGGATCGGCAAAACCACCGAAGATGCTCAAACCATCGGTGGCAAGCGGTGCCGCACACAATCCCAATTCTTCGGCTCCGGTAAATTTCCGGATGTCATGAAATTTGTGGCGGTGGGGGCAGCAGGGGGGCGCTCAATGCGCTTCCTCTTCCCAAGCGCGTTTGAGGGCGGGGCCGAGCGCGCTGTCGAGCGCCGCTTGCCAATCGTCACCGGTTTGGATGATGGGTAGCTCGGGCAGGATTCTTGCGGGAAGCTCAGCAGCAGCCTCGCGCGAAATGGCGCGGAAATACTCGCCTCCGCCCGTCGCTGGGCCGACGACTTGGTGAGTGGTCCGCCCAATTCCAAGAAGCGCGGCGTGAACCCAGCGCGAGCCGAGATTCGGGCATAAAATCTCGCCAGTGGCATGAACTGGAAATTCACCTGAGTCGTCGCCAAACTCGATTTCCCAGCCCTCGACGCGGAAAACCCTCTCGCCCATCGCCTGCCAGCCGTCGGCAAGGCGCGGCAGAATCCAGAAGCGGACGGCCTCGTGCGCGTCCTCTGGTTCCACGAGAATCCGCAGGCGCGCTTCGGCAAGCCCGCGAAGTTGGCGTAGAGTGGTGATGACGATGGCCCGGTAGCGCCGTGCGGCTTCCTCCGCACCGTGCTCCGCGCTCATCGCGGGCAAGACTTGATGGGGGAGCGGTTCTTGGATGGTGAACGTGATCAATCGCACGCCGCGAGACTGTTCCGCCGCCGTCGCCGCTCCAAGGGGATTTTGTGCCGGATTCCTTTATTTTCCGGTTTTGAAAACGATCTTGCCCCTGCTCCCAAGTCGGGGAATGCTAGCGCCACAAACAAACCTGATGGCAGCGAGGGATAATATCAAACGAGGTGAGTCTCCGGAACCGGCACGTTGGTCCAATGAAATCACTGGGATTCTCTGGATCACGGCAGGTCTCTTGTTGCTGTTGTCGTTGGTGAAATACAGTCCGGCGGACTTGCCGCATTGGGGGGCTTTGGAGGCTTTTGCAGGGAAATCCGGGGAGAAAAGCGAAAATCTGATCGGCCCGGTGGGGGGAGTTCTGGGTTTCCTGCAAATTCTCCTCTTCGGTGCTGCGGGCGGCCTGCTACCCGTTGGGCTGATTTGGTTTGGCATTATCAAGCTGGCCTTCGACATGCGCATCTGGCCGCGCGTGGTCCTTGGATTTTCCATCCTTCTCCTCGCCGGTGCCACCTGGCTCGATGCGGTGGACTACTTTTTCAAAGCTTGGTCGGAGTCCTGCCAGCTTCCCAGCCCGGGTGGTGTCATTGGCGACGGCTTGGGCGGCTTCGTCCTCGAGAATGTCATTGGCCGCGCCGGCACGCTCATTGTCGCCAGCTCGGCTTACCTTATCGCGCTGATTTTGCTGACCGGGCAAGAGCCGATCCGCTTCACCAAGCTGTGCTTCCGTGTGCTGCGGCGTAAATTCCGCGATTGGCGGGAGCAGCGCAGCGCTTCTGGAAAAGTCGCCGCACGCGAGTCCGAGATGCTCGCCGAGCGCGAGCGGCAACGTGAACAACGCCGGAAAGAACGCGAAGCCGCCAAATCCGCCAGTGCCAAGGCGGTGGCGGATGAGGATCCGCAAGCGCTCTTGCCTCTGCGTGAAACTCCGGTGCCTCAGATCATCGACGCTTCTCAGCGCCGTGCGAATGATCCACACATTCCTGGAACCAAGCCTTTCGAGCGCAAGGCTCCCGCTGACCATCAATTCCTCTCGGTCACGGGTTTTGAAAACTACGAGTTGCCTGGCTTCGACCTCTTGGACATTGACGAATCCGCAGAAGCGCCTGAGGCGAACCGGGAAGAGTTGATTTCCACGCAGCGGGTCATCATCGAGACCCTGCAAGCCTTTGGAATCGAGGTCACCGCCGGGGATATCACGCGTGGGCCAACGATCACGCGCTACGAGATTTACCCATCCACTGGCTTGCGCGTGTCCCGGATTTCCCAGTTGGAGGCAGACATCGCGCGCGCCACCTGTGCCGAGCGGATCAACATCCTGGCACCTATTCCCGGCAAGGACACCGTGGGCATTGAAATTGCAAACTCGCAAAAAGTCGCGGTGCCGCTCCATGAATTGCTGCACGATCCTGAGTTCCGCTCGGCGAAAAAGAAGATCCCGCTGGCTCTCGGCAAGGATGTTTACGGCAAGACCGTGATTGGGGATTTGGCGGCCATGCCTCACTGTCTCGTCGCGGGAGCCACCGGTTCGGGCAAGTCGGTTTGCATCAACTCGATCATTGCCTCGATGTTGTTTAAATTTGGCCCTGATGAGCTCCGTTTCATCATGGTGGACCCCAAAGTGGTGGAAATGCAGATGTACAACCGCCTGCCGCACTTGGTGGTGCCCGTCGTGACCGACCCCAAGAAGACCGTCGCCGCCCTCAAGTGGGTGGTGAATGAAATGGAAAAGCGCTACCGGATTTTTGCAAAAATCGGCGTTCGGAACTTTGATAGCTTCAACAGCCGTCCGCGCCCTGAAAAGGTCGAGGTCGTCGAGCCGGAACCCGAGCCGGAGATCGAGGAATTCGTGGATGATGAATCGATCGAGTCCATTGCGCTGGCCTTGGAGTCGGGCGAGCTGGGTCCGGAGGCGGATGAGGATGATGACGAGCAGGCGGCGCTGTTTGAGGATAAGATTCCTGATCGTTTCCCCTACATTGTGGTGCTCATTGACGAGCTTGCAGACTTGATGCAGACGGCACCTGCGGACGTGGAAATGTGCATTGCGCGCATTGCACAGAAGGCGCGTGCGGCGGGCATTCACCTGATCATCGCCACTCAGACGCCGCGTGCGGACGTGGTGACAGGCATCATCAAAGCGAACATTCCATGTCGCATTGCCTTCCAAGTTTCCTCCGCACTGGATTCCCGAGTCATTTTGGACACCAAGGGCGCGGACAAGCTTGTTGGCAAGGGAGACATGCTCTATCTGCCACCGGGTTCCGCCAAGTTGGAGCGTGCGCAAGGGGCCTTCGTCACCGATGCGGAGATTGAGCGGATCATCGACCACTGTGCGCGCCAAGGTGCGCCGAAGTTTGAGACGGATATCCAAGCCTCGATCAACGACGAGCACGACGATGACGAGGAGGATGATGTGTCGCAAGCGGATGAGGAACTCATCATGAAGTGCATCGAAGTCGTGCGCCAGGAGCAGAAGGCAAGCACCTCGCTCCTGCAACGCCGCCTGCGTCTTGGCTACACGCGAGCCGCACGGATGGTGGACATTCTTGAGCAGCGCGGCATCGTGGGTCCCGGTGAGGGAGCGAAGGCGCGGGAGGTGTTTTTGAAGTGATTTCAGGCGGGTTTGAGAAAATCTCGAATTAAAGGAATTTTCCGATTGTCAAAACCCATTCGCCCCGCCTTACTTCCGGCCCGCCCGCAAGGGTGGCAGTGCTAATGGCCCGATAGCTCAGTCGGTAGAGCAGTGGATTGAAAATTCACGTGTCGGCGGTTCAAATCCGTCTCGGGCCACTTTTTAAAACCCTTATGGGAGTAGGGCTGAAAAATTTTTCATGACGAAATCGATCTAGCGGAAAAAATGGCTGTTGCCACAATCGCGCCGATTAGACGGATCATTTCCGTTCCCGCGCTCCCCGCCTGCCCTTCGCTCCGGTGATGACGTTGATGACGTTGATGACGTTGATGACGTTGATGACGGTGATGACGGTGATGACGGTGATGACGGTGATGACGGTGATGACGGTGATGACGGTGATGACGGTGATGACGGTGATGACGGTGATGAC
>JBILPN010000253.1:0-5799 GCA_044373865.1 Luteolibacter sp.
ATCGCGATGTCGTTGTCGTCGAGGTAAATGACGCGCTGAGTGTAGGCGACGATGGCCGAGGCGTCGGAGGCGATGATGGTTTCCCCTTCGCCGATGCCGATGACGATCGGGCTGCCACGGCGGGCGGTGATAATTTTGTTGGGCTCGCGAGCGGAGAGCACCGCGATGCCGAAGGTGCCTTCCACTTGGTGAAGAGCGTCGCAGACGGCTTGGAAAAGATCCCCCTTATCGCAGTCGCCGATGAGGTGAGAAAGGACCTCCGTGTCGGTTTCTGAGAGGAAATGATGACCTTTTCCTTCCAGCCTGGCGCGGAGCGAGCGGTAGTTTTCGATGATGCCGTTGTGGACGAGCGCGATGTCCCCGGATTGGTCGAGGTGCGGGTGGGCATTCACCTCGGTTGGCGGGCCGTGAGTGGCCCAGCGGGTGTGCGCGATGCCGGTGGAGGCTCGCTGGAGCAAAGCGGAGGACAAGTCGGTGCGGGCTTTTTCGCTGAGTTTTGCGACTTTTCCCGGGGATTTTGCGATCACGATGCGATCTTGGTCGATCACCGCGAGACCGGCGGAATCATAGCCGCGGTATTCCAAGCGGCGGAGTCCATTGATGAGCACGCTGGTGGCGTCCGCTTTTCCTAGATATCCGACGATGCCGCACATGATTGTTGGTTGAGGTGGTGTTCGATTGCAGGCGATTGAAAAGAGGTTTTTATGGCATGCGGTCGCCATGGCATGCAATCCCTTTGTCGGTTTGAGGTCCGATTCCGCCCGGGACTCTTGAGCAAGCGGAGGGTTTAGGGTTGATTCAGCGAGGGGAAGCGGCAGGCTGAGGGGGTGCGAGTGATGGCATTGACAGGTGGGATTGCGGTTGGCAAATCGACGTTTTGTCGGGCGTTGAGAGAATTTTTACCGCGAGTGGAAATTTTTGACTGCGATGCCGCGGTGCACCGCCTGCTGGCGGAGGATGAAGATCTCGCTCGGCGCTTGGAGGAAGTCTTTGGTGCGGGCCTGCGCGATGCCAGTGGCCAGGTGGACCGTCAATTTTTGAGAGAGCGAGTGTTTGGTGATTTGCAAGAACGGTCCCGCTTGGAGGCCATTCTTCATCCGCGAGTGCGGGAGGAATGTCTTGATTCTCTGAAAAACGCTGCTAAACGGGGCGCGGACTTATTCGTCGCAGATGTTCCGCTCTTGTATGAGAAGGGATTCGATTTCGGGCAAACTCAAGTGCTTGTGGTCGGCTCCTCGCGCCTCACTCAGATCCAGCGGCTCAGGGAGCGGAGTGGTTTCGATGATCTCTTGATTGAGTCCATTCTTGCCGCGCAGCTCCCGGTGCATGAAAAGATGCTGCGTGCGGATCTTGTTTTTTGGAACGAGGGTCCGCCTGCTGTCCTGCGCGCCCAAGTCCGCCGTTTTGCCCAAGCCTTTCTCATGACACTTCCCCACGAATCCGAAGCCCAAGAAGCTCAGCCCGCAGCCGCGATCCCGCCAGCGCCACCAGTTTCGATTGATATCAACCAATTCCGCCTCAAGCCCCTTGCCGAGCTGCAAGCGATGGCGGAGGTGGTGCCAGTGCGGATTCCTGGTGGACTTCCGAAAAGCCAATTGATCCATGAGTTGCTCAGTTTCTATGGCCGCGAGGGCACGGGTTTGGTGTGTGAGGGGATTTTGGAATTGTCCAAAGATCAATTTGCAATGTTGCGAGACCCGCAGCGGAGTTTCCGCCCGGGGCCGGATGACATTCATTTGGCGACGCATCTGGTGCGCGACTTCGGCTTGCGTATTGGCCAGCGGGTCAAGGTTCGGGTGCGTGCAACGCGCGACCGCGACAAGTACTTGTCCGGCTTTGAAGTTTTGGAGATCGAGGGGCAAGCTGCTGCGGACTACAAGGCCCCGAAGGAATTTGACCGCTTGACGCCACTTTTCCCAGACCAGCGGATCCATTTGGAGGGAGAAGGCAATGATTTTCTCGGCGTGCGCGTGATCGACTTGATCGCACCGCTCGGCAAGGGCCAGCGCGGCATCATCGTGGCCCCACCACGAGGCGGGAAAACGATCCTGCTGAAACAAATCGCGCGGTCGATTCGGAAAAACCATCCGGATGCGGAATTGGTGATTTTGTTGCTGGATGAGCGCCCGGAAGAAGTCACGGATTTCGAGGAAACCGTCGGCGCACAAGTCTATGCATCCACCTTCGACGAGTCCCCGCGGCGTCATGCGCAGGTGGCGGATTTGGTGATTGAGCGGGCCAAGCGTTTGGTCGAACAAGGGCGCGACGTGATTTTGCTGCTGGACAGCTTGACGCGTTTGGCGCGTGGCCACAACTCGGCGATGCAGGGCGGGCCGATTGGTTCTGGCGGCGTAAGCCCGGTGGCCCTTCAGAAGTCGCGTAAATTTTTCGGGACTGCGCGCAACGTCGAAGAAGGCGGCTCGTTGACGATCTTGGCGACCGCCCTGATTGAAACCGAAAGTCGCTTGGATGACGTCGTCTTCGAGGAATTCAAGGGCACGGGCAACATGGAAGTCCGGCTGGATCGGGAGTTGGCGGAGCGGCGGATTTTCCCGGCCATCCACATCCCTCAGTCAGGAACGAGGAACGATGACCGACTCTACCACCCGGATGAATTTCTCAAGGTGATCGACATTCGCAAGCAGCTGGCACAGTTGCCGATTGGCGATGCGATCGAGACCTTGATGAGCAATCTGAAGGCGACAAAAACCAACGCCGAATTGTTGCTGCGGGGACTGCGCTGATCGCGTCGTGCCGCGTGGGTTTTCGATTGCGGGGGGTGCCGCTCATGGCTTGATTTTTCAGGCAACTGCTTCATTGACACAGGAATGGCAGGTGCATAGCCTCCCGCGCCTTGCGCTGGACTGCGGAAATTTTTTTCCCGAGTGTCCAGGTCACAACGCCCCTAACTCGATATAATCCACAACGATGGCAACCAAAAAGAAGGCCGCACAACCTGCGGCCAAGAAAAGCGCTCAAAAAGCTGCGAAACCCGCAGCCAAGCAACCCGCTCCTAAAGCTACTAAAACTGCCGTGAAGCCCGCTGCAAAGGCTGTTAAGCCTGTTGCGAAGGCTACGAAGCCTGCCGCAAAGGCTGCGAAGCCCGCCGCGAAGCCGACAGCAAAAGCTGTGAAGCCCGCTGCAAAAGTTGCTTCCAAGGCTGCTGCGAAGGTCGCTTCCAAACCCGCTGCAAAGGTCGCTTCCAAGGCCGCCGCGAAAAAGACTGTTGCCAAAAAAGCGGCAGCATCCTCCAAGCGCATCAAATACGTTTACAACTGGGGCGCAGGCCAAGCTGACGGCAACGGCAGCATGAAACCCCTGCTCGGCGGCAAGGGCGCAAACCTTGCGGAAATGACTCGGATCGGCCTGCCAGTGCCTCCGGGATTCACAATCTCCACCGAAGTTTGCACCTATTTCTACGAAAATAAGCGCACTTACCCAGTCTCACTCCAGTCCGAGATGGAAGCTGGCGTGAAGAACATGGAAAAAATCATGGGTGCCAAGTTCGGCGATGCCAAGGGCATGCCGCTTCTCGTGGCCGTCCGCTCCGGCGCACGTGACTCGATGCCGGGCATGATGGACACAATCCTCAACCTCGGTCTCAATGACCAAACCGTTCTCTCCCTCGCCGCCGTCACCAAGAACGAGCGTTTCGCCTGGGATTGCTACCGCCGTTTCATCCAAATGTATGGCGACGTCGTTCTCGGCGTGCAAAAAGCCGAAGGCGAAGACCACGAGCCATTCGAGGTCGAAATCGAGTCTTTCAAACACGCGAAATACGGCAGCGACATCATCGACTCCGACCTGACTGCGGAAGACCAACAAGAGCTCGTCAAGCGCTTCAAAGAGCTCGTCAAGAACCGCACGGGCAAGACCTTCCCGAATGATCCGTGGGACCAGCTGCGTGGTGCCGCTGGCGCGGTTTTCGGTTCCTGGATGAACGATCGCGCGATCGTTTACCGCCGGAAATACAACATCCCTGCCGAGTGGGGCACCGCCGTCAACGTGCAGGCCATGGTTTATGGCAACACCGGCGAGACCTCCGGATCCGGCGTGGCATTCACCCGTAACCCCGCCAACGGAGCCAACGAGTTTTACGGCGAGTTCCTCATGAATGCCCAAGGTGAAGACGTCGTCGCCGGCGTCCGCACCCCCGAGCCAGTGAGCAAGCTCAAGGCCGCGATGCCAAAGCCCTTCGCGGAACTCATGAAAGTCCGCTCCATCCTCGAAAAGCATTTCAAGGATGTCCAAGACGTCGAGTTCACCGTGCAGGAAGGCAAGCTGTTCATGCTGCAAACCCGCAACGGCAAACGCACCGCTGCCGCCGCCCTCAAGTTCTCGATGGACATGGTGAAGGAAAAGCTCATCGACTGGGAAACTGCGGTTCTCCGCAACCCTGCCGACCAACTTGACCAGCTCCTCGCACCCATCTTCGACGTCGAAGAAGCGAAGAAGGCCCAAGTCATCGCCACCGGACTTCCCGCCGGTCCTGGCGCGGCATCCGGCAAGGTTTACCTCAATGCCGACCGCGCAGTGCTTGCCGAAGCGCGTGGTGAAAAGGTTCTTCTCGTTCGCACCGAGACCAGCCCGGAAGACCTCCGCGGCATGATCGCAGCGGAAGGAATTCTGACCTCCAAAGGCGGAGTTTCCTCGCACGCCGCTCTCGTTGCCCGCCAAATGGGCAAAGTTTGCGTCTGCGGCGCGGCTGCCGTTGAGATCGACTACGAAAAACTCACCGTCACCGCTTCTGGCCAAGTCTTCAAGGAAGGCGACTACATGAGCATCGACGGCACCAGCGGCACCGTTTACGGCGGCGAGCTGAAGACGGCTCCTTCGGAAATCATTTCCGGCATCGTCAGCGGTGACAAGGCCGCCATGAAGACGGAGAAGTACAAGAGCTTCCTCCAACTCATGAAGTGGTGTGAGCAGTCCACCCGCATGTCCGTGCGCACCAACGCCGACACGCCGGAGCAAACTCGCATCGCTATGGCCTTCGGAGCCACCGGCATCGGCCTCACCCGGACGGAACACATGTTCTTCGAAGGTGACCGCATCGACGCAATGCGTGAGATGATTCTCGCCACCACCTTGGAAGCTCGGAAGTCCGCATTGGCGAAGCTTCTGCCATACCAGCGCGAGGATTTCACGGGCATCTTCACCACGCTCAAAGGCTTCCCGGCCACGATCCGCCTGCTGGATCCACCACTCCACGAGTTCCTCCCGCACAGCAAGGAGCAGCAAATGGACCTCGCCCGCAAAATCGGCGTGAAGGTGGAAACCATCATTCAGCGCGTTGCCGAGCTTCACGAGTTCAACCCGATGCTGGGTCACCGCGGCTGCCGTTTGGGAGTTGCCTACCCGGAAATCACCGAGATGCAAGCTCGCGCCATCTTCGAAGCCGCCGCAGACGTGGCGAAAAAGAAGATCAAGGTGAAGCCTGAAGTGATGATCCCGCTCGTCGGCTTCAAGCGTGAGTTCGATCTCCAGGCGGAGATCGTGCATCGCGTCGCCAAGGAAGTCATGGCGGAGAAGAAGGTGACGTTTGAATACCAAGTCGGCACCATGATCGAAGTGCCGCGCGGAGCTCTCACCGCCGACCAAATCGCCGAAGGCGCGGAGTTCTTCAGCTTCGGCACCAACGACCTCACTCAGACTGCGCTCGGCATCAGCCGCGACGACATGGGCGCGTTCCTTCTGCCATACGTTGAAAACGACGTGTTTGCGAAGAACCCATTTGCCACGCTCGACACCACTGGTGTTGGCCAGCTCATGGAAATCGCCGTTGCCAAGGGCCGCAAG
>JBILPN010000254.1:0-5792 GCA_044373865.1 Luteolibacter sp.
ATGGATACGACCGAACCCTACTCGGTCACCGCCATCCTCGCCAACGGGTCTCACACCCTAACGGCTGTCGCCGTCGATAGCAATTCGCTGATCAGAACCAGCCTCGCCCACACGATCGAGGCGGTCCAGCCGCCATTCGTCCCCACAGCCATCACCTGGGATGGCGGTGGAAGCGGCACTCATTGGTCCACGGCGCACAATTGGAGCGATGATGCAGACCCCACCGGAGACATGCTAACATTCAACGCCGTCGGCACCGCAGCTTCAGGTGTCACCAACACCGTGGACACCAGCATCTCGATCGCCTCGCTCACCTACAACCAGGAGAGCGCCACCCTCCAGCACACCACCGCCATCGACGCAGGTCAGACTCTCGCCGTGACTGGAAATTTCCTTCTCGCAGGAAGTGCGGGTGCCACGACCGCGACGAATGTAAGGCTCACCGGTGCCACTGGAACACTCACGGTTGGTGGTACCTCATTTCAGGTCGGACAAACGGCACCTGAATCTCCATCTAACACTTCCAACATTCTGGATATGAGCGGCCTCGGCACTCTGAACGCTGACTTGGGCAGTGCTGGCGTTTTCCGGATGGGCTCATCCATCGGCTCCGGCACCTTCGGTCCCACCACCACTGTGAAACTTGCCGCAACCAGTAACATCACCGCCGACGTTCTCGGTGTTGGTGACAGGGCTTCGAGAGGTGGCGGGCATGTTCTGAAACTCGGCAGCGTCGCAAACAACATCCATGCAAATTCCATCTTGATCGGCCCCAACGCCAGTGGAGGGCGTGGCAACGGCGACCTATCCTTTGAAACAAGCACCGGCACCCTCAAGCTCCGGGCAGCGGACGGATCCTCACCTGTGAACGCGTTCAATCTAATCAATACCTCGTTCGGCACGAGCAACAATCTGAGCGCAACCGCAAATTTTGCCGCTCACGCCCTCGATGCCAAGATCGACACACTGGTCATGGCAAGGCGGAATTCCACCGGCACCGTTGCCAATGCCACCGCCACTCTCACCTTCGATACTGGAACCTTGGAAGTCGGCACGCTCCACATGGCCATCAACGCCCAGCCAGTTTCAAGCTCGGGCGCGATCCTTGCCACGATGAACATCGGCGGCGGAAATGCATCGTTAGGCGTGATCACCATGGCCACCAGCAGCGGTGGCGCAGGTTCCACGACCGCCGCCGTCCTTAATCTATCCGGCGGCACCACCACGGTAAGCGGGGGCATCAGCAGGGGAGGTGGGACTGGTGCCACCGCTGCCACTGTCGCAATCCAAGGCGGCACTCTCGACATGGCCGGCGGTCACATCGGAAGCACAGCAAATCCCGTCAGCTTGATCCTCGAATCCGGCACTTTGAAAAACGTCGCGGAAATTAACGGCGGCGCTGCCATCATCAAAACCACCGCAGCCACACTGACTCTCGCCGGCAATAACACCTTCACCGGAAACACGACCATCGAGCAGGGAATCCTCCGCGTTATGTCTCCTAACTTCGCGGATGCTTCCACGCTCGCCATCGGCACTTCGGCCCATCCGGGTTCAGCCACCCTTGATCTGCCAAACCCCGGCAACGACATCATCTCCACCCTGGTCATCAACGGCGTCGTGCAAGCGGTCGGAAAGACCTATGGAAATGCCACCAGCGTTTTTCCCGTCATTCCCACATCCGCCATCACCGGTCCAGGCACCATCACGGTTCCTCCCGGACCGGGAACTCCCTATGCCGATTGGGCAGCTTCTTTCCTGCCGGGAAATGATGTTTCCAATCCCGCTGAAGACAAGGACAAGGACGGCCTAACCAATCAGCAGGAATTTGCCTTCGGCCTCAACCCGGTCAACGGCGCGTCAGTCAGCCCGATCCTCGTCCAACTCGACAAAATTCAAGGCACCTTCACCTATCAGCGTCGTGCCGGAACCGGCCTCAGCTACCGGATTCTTACCTCCACCTCCCTCGCAGCAAACGGCTGGGAGGAGGACACGGCCGCCACCCAAAGCCAAATCGCCACACCTAGCGGCGACAACGAAACCGTGGTCGTCACTCTGGCCGGCGCGCCACTTTCCGCGCCAAAATTTTTCATTCGCGTCGCTGCCGAATGAAATGATTTCCCGGGATCCGAATCGTCACTGATCAAAACTCCACTCAGATTCTTCCTCGCGCTTGGGGTGGTTTCGTTCCTGTTGAGCTTCGCTGTTTTGGCCGCCGGCTCCGCTTCTATGGGTTAAACTAACATCTTTATGATCTTCAGCGAAGACAAGGCGCGGGGGGGCTTTTCCTGTCTCGGCAACAAGGAAGCCATGCCCCTTCGACGAAATACGGCGGGAGGGTCCGCGCCGCGCTGGAAAGTTTTTCAAGAAGTTTGGTCAGCTTTCTCCTCAAGCCGCCGTGACCTCATACAGGCAACACTGAAGATCTCAGAACTGTCCGATCTAACTCTCTCAAGTGCCAACAAATCCATGAAACCCCATCAAATTTCCCTGTTTCTCGCTTGGGTCGCCGCCAGCCTTGTGCTGCTTGCGCAGGTGAGCCATGCCCAGCCCACCTCGTCGCTCGTCTTTCCGGGGGCCGATGGCAGGTTGCAATACAGCCTGTATGCTAACGAGTCCCAGACTTCGGTGGCAAACCGCATGATTGATTTTTCCCGGGCCGGTTACATGGAGGGCGGAGTGGCCATCCCATGGGTTCCCGTCGTCAGGACGCTCGATCCCGATCCACTCGGCGGAGATGACACCCTTCGCATCCGAAGCGCCATCGCCGAGATCGCGGCGATGCCGCTGTCGTCCGCGGGATTTCGCGGCACCCTGCTGCTCACGGCGGGAGCCTACCGCGTTTCCGAAAGGATCACGATCAACACGAGTGGGATTGTGATTCGCGGTGAAGGGCAGGGAACCGACGGCACTGTGGTGAACTATACCGCGACGAATGTCTATGGCGTTGATCCCTACGCTATTTTGTTCCATTTCTCAGGTAGCTCCGGCTGGACGAAGGTTGCAGGTTCTGAAACTTCCATCACGGATGCCGTTATACCAGCGGGCACCTTCAACCTGACTCTTGGGTCCACTGCGGGACTCAGCGTGGGGACCCGCATTATTGTCCGCCGGACTCCCAACCAGGCATGGATCGATTTGCTCAAGATGAAGGCGAGTTTCTGGGCTCCGAACACTGACGCTGTTGACTGGCTTCCAAAGGACTACGAAGTCGAGGCTCCCCGCGTGGTGACTGCCGTCAATGGCAACACCATCACGCTCGACTCTCCCCTCACTCAGGCCATCGAGACCCAGTATGGCGGCGGAGAGGTCTATCGCTACACCTTCACTGGTGCGGTCAAACAGTCCGGCATCGAGCGCATCCGCCTCGCATCCACTTTTACCAGTCCGACGGACGAGAACCATGGTTGGGAGGCGGTGCGCTTCTATCGGGCGGAAAACTGTTGGGCACGGCAGGTGACGGCAAGACACTTTGCATTCGCCTGCGTGAATGCCTGGGTTCATGCGAAGAACATCACTGTGGAAGATTGTGCGATGATCGATCCGGTCTCACAGGTCACGGGAGGACGTCGTTACTCCTTCAATACCGACAGGTCTTCGGCCATCCTTTTCCAGCGCAACTACACCCGGAATGGCCGCCACGACTACGTCACCTCAGCCCGGACGCTCGGACCCACGGCCTTTGTGGATTCACTTGCCGTCACCCCAAGTACCGACACCGGGCCGCACCACCGTTATGCGGAAGGCATCCTGTTTGACAACATCAAAGGAGGTGAAATCGCCGTCCAGAACCGCGGGTCCTCGGGCTCGGGTCATGGTTGGTCAGGCGCGCAGATCGTGTTATGGAATTGTGTGGGCACCCAACTCCGGTGTGACGCTCCCAAGGGGGCGATGAACTTCGCGCTTGGCTGCACCGGAACCAAAACCCGAGGCAACCCATGGACGATTGGCACTGAGCCTTATGGCATCTGGGAGTCGCTGAACACGCCCATCACCCCGCGCAGCCTCTACTACAAGCAACTCGACGACCGCCTCGGCACGGCAGCCATGCTGAACGTCACCACCCAGAGCCAGCGCAATGGATCGATCTTTACCGAACTGTCCTCCTGGCAGGGAAACGGTGCCCCTCCCGGAGCCCCTTCCTGGCAGCCCGTTCAGGTGGAGGTGCTTGCCGAAGAATCCACTCCCGCAGGAGTGGGTCACAATCTCTACGCCGTCATCCATCAGCCTTTGCCCTCCAACTATCCGATAATTGCAGGCTGGACACAAGTCAGCGGCCCAGCCTCTGCGGTTTTCGCCAACGCGACCGCTGCGTCCACCACGGTGACCTTTCCACTGGCAGGGACCTATGTCTTGCGGTTTTCCGCCTCGCAGACGGACGGCGTTTCCGCGATCACCTATAGCGACTCGGACACGGTGACCATCAACGCTGATGCTTCTCTATCCGGACTTGCCGTCACCTGGGATGCAGGTGGTGGAGACAAAAATTGGTCCACCCTCCTGAACTGGAGCGACGACGCATCACCCACTGGCGATTTCGTGACCTTCAATACCGCGGGACTCCTCGCAAGCGGCACCACGAACACCGTGAACGCCAGTGAATCCATCGCCACCCTCAGCTATCATTTCGAGAGTTCCACCACCCAGCACACGACGGCCATCGTGGCCGGCCAGACGCTGGATGTGGCCGGGAGTTTCCTCCTCGCCGGAAGCGCCACTGCGGCGGTTCCCACGAATGTGACGATCACCGGCAGCACGGGATCGCTCGCGGTCGGTGGCACCTCGTTTCAAGTCGGGCAAACGACACCAACCGCCGGCAGCACGACCAACCTCCTCGATATGAGCGGTCTGGGCAACCTAACCGCCAATCTGGGCAGTGGCGGAACCTACCGCTTGGGGGCGAGCAGCACGTCAACCGCCGGAGCTCTGGCGACTGTCAAGCTTGCCGCTAACAGCAGCATCACCGCAAACATGCTCGGTGTGGGTGACCGGGCGGGGAGGGGAGGAACGCATACTTTAAAACTCGGCGGCGGCGTGAATACCATCCATGTCAACACTTTCAACGTCGGCTCAAACGCCGGGCGGGGCAATGGCGAGCTCTCGTTTGAAAGTGGCACTGGCACGCTGCAACTGCGTGCCGCCGACGGCACAGCGGCAGTGACCGCAATGAACCTTGTCAACAACTCCTTCGGCCACAGTGGCACCCACACCGCGAACGTGAATCTGACCGGGCACAGTGCCGATGCCAAGATCGACGCGCTGAACATGGCGATCCGGACCGGAACAAACGGCGGAGCCACCTCGACCTTCACCTTCGACACGGGAACGCTGCAAGTCGGCACTGTCATCATGGCACGGAACGGAAATGCAGCCAGCACGGGCACGTCCAGCGCCACTATCAACATCGGCGGCGGAAATGCATCCTTCGGCACCATCAACATGGCAAGAAGCGAGGCAAGCGGGGGAACTTCGAATGCTACCCTCAACCTAAGCGGCGGCACCACCACCGTGACGGGAGACATCGTCAAGATCGGCGGCAGCGGCACCACCTCTGCTAAGGTCATTCTCGACGGCGGCACGCTTGACATGGACAACGGAAACATCGGCGACTCGACTAACACCGTCGCCCTTACCCTCGCGTCCGGAACCTTGCAGAATATCGCGCAGATCAACGGCGGTGGTGATCTATCTAAAACTGGCGCCGGAAACCTGCTCATTTCCGGAAACAACACCTTCACCGGCGGCATGAACCTGTTCGGAGGCGAGGTGAAAATCACCGACAGCGGTAGTTT
>JBILPN010000255.1:0-5779 GCA_044373865.1 Luteolibacter sp.
AAACCGTAATGGTCACGACTCCATACATCAACTCCGCAGATGGAAAATGGTTCGCCCGCCTCGTGGTGAGACCCTGATCGAGGGCGACCGAAAATTTCAAACTCCCCTACCCATTATGAAACTTACTCAAATCAGAAAAACAGTGCCACTCGGTTTCACTCTGACAGAACTATTGGTGGTGATCGTGATCATCACCGTGCTGACCGCGATCAGCTTCGTGGGAATTTCCATGTTCACCAAGCGTGCGAACGCCGCCAAGGACGCCGCCAACCTGTCGCAGATCTGGACTTGTATCCAAATGTATTCGAGCGATAACAACGATCTGATGCCTGGTCCCCTGTTCTCAAACCAGGGTCCGATTTTCAACAAGCCGATTCCCTCGCATCCGCGCGAGTGGCGGCGGCTCAGCGATTGTCTTGCACCCTATCTTGGTTATGCGAATCCAAAACAAGGCCAATTCATTGAGCCGATGGCGGCGTCATGGCAGAAAACACCGCAGACCCAGAGTGCCCCAGCCTATTTTATGCAACAGAGACTTCCCGTAGGGCTAGGGAACGAAACCCGCCACCCATGGGGACGTCCCGCACCGGCATCAGCGGATTTACGCCAGCCGATGCGGATGGCTCATGTGATGGCCGAGTCGCAAAATTCTAGAACATGGGCAATCACTGCGGTGGATCAGCTACACCCCGAGATTCCCAACCCGAACCCCAATACACCGATTGGATTGGCCCATGGCACCTACCGGCTCGGAGTCTATTTTGATGGCAGCATCGGCAGGTTCGATGTTGCTAACAATCCACTGTAACGAATTCTGAACGGGCGCTGCACGATCCCCTCACCCGCGACATGCATGACGACGTCGGTATTAAGCTCGCACGGCTTTCCCTGCTCAGCACCATGGCCACCGCCGCTCCGGGCCTGCCATCGGGCTCCGCCGCCGATGTTCGAGAAATCTCCGACACGGCATGGGAAACTGTCCTCGCCTTTGATGAAATCGTCTCGGCCGTCAACCCGCGCAACGACACGCTTGGCGAGCTCATCAGCTACTTATGCCGTAACGCCGAGGATTTTTTCGATGGCAACGCCACCCAATGTGTCTTCGACCTGCCAAAGACGATTTCACCGGTGATGCTGCCCACCGAAGTGCGTCACGAGGTCTTCCTTACCGCCAAGGAGACTCTCACCAATGTGACGAAATATGCGGCGGCCTCGCGAGTGCGCCTGCGTCTAACCTTGCAGGTCTGCGCCTTCGAACTTTCCATCGAGGATGCCTGCCACGGGAAACGGCGCGCTGGTCGGTGCCCGCCGTGAGCGTTGGCATGCATTCCCGGTTGTCGCCATCCCTGGCAAAAAACCTCGTCCACAGCCGTTCTTTCGCCCGCTCAACGACCGGACCAAGAACGCGGGTTGAGACGCTGGTGAGATCGGCCAGGAAAACCGAACTTTGGTGCCAGTCGGATCAAGTGACGACAGGTCTTCCAGTTTTCAGATTTGCCACTTTCCTCGCCCGCTTCCTTTTCCTAAATCTCCTCCGACATGAGCCAAATCGTTTTATTATTCTCCGGACAAGGTGCCCAAAAAACTGGAATGGGCAAGGACTGGGCGGAACACTCCGCCACGGCACGCAATCTCGCCGCACTAGCAGACAAAACCCTTGGGTTTTCGATCTCGGACATCATGTTCGACGGACCAGACGAGGAGTTGACGAAAACCTCGCGCTGCCAACCCGCTCTCTATCTCCACGGCCTCATGGCCCTCGCATTGGTCCGCGAGCGTTTGCCAAATCTCGTCCCCGTCGCCGCCGCCGGCCTCTCGCTTGGTGAATTCACCGCCCATGCCGCCGCCGGTAGCTTCTCATTTGAAGACGGCCTCCGGCTTGTCGCCCGCCGCGGCCAATTCATGGAGGAAGCCTGCCTCGCTACCCACGGCGCAATGGCTGCTCTCATCGGTGGCGACGAAAATCAAGTCCGCGCCCTTGCCGCCGCAAGCGAGGTGGATGTGGCCAACCTGAACGCTCCCGGCCAAATCGTCATTTCCGGAACCGCTTCCGGCATCGACTCTGCAATCGCCCAAGCCAAGGAATTCGGAATCCGCCGCGCCATCAAACTCAACGTCGCCGGTGCCTACCACTCGCGCTTGATGCAAAGCGCACAAGACCAACTCGCCGCCGAACTCGCAGGAGTCTCAATCCAGCCACCCACACTGCCCGTCGTTTGCAACTTCGCTGCACGCGCCGTCGCCGATCCCTCCGAAATCCGCAGTATGCTGGAAAACCAAGTCACCGGCTCCGTTCGCTGGACGGAATCCATCCAAACTCTGATCGCCATGGGACACCGGAACTTCCTGGAACTCGGCCCAGGCAAGGTCATCGCCGGCCTAATTTCAAAAATCGACAAGGATACCTGCGTCCATTCCATCGAGGATCTTGCCTCACTTGAGGCCGCCGTGGAGGCGCTTTCCTGATTTCAAAAGGGTCTGCTAAAAAATTTCGTGAATGCGTAAAAAAGAGATTGCACAGACCCAGCTCGGTAAATAGCTTCCCGCACCCGAGCGGGACATGGAGCGGTAGCTCAGTTGGTTAGAGCGCCAGCCTGTCACGTTGGAGGTCGCGGGTTCGAGCCCCGTCCGCTCCGCCATTCCCGTTCGGTAAATCAACCCCGCCTGAAAAGGCGGGGTTTTTCTTTCCTCGTATCCGGCTCTTTCCTAGCTTCCGGCCTTGTTTCGCCTGTCATCATCCCGCATTCTCAATTCCATGCCCACTGTCGCAATCGTCGGACGCCCTAATGTTGGTAAATCCGCTCTCTTCAACCGCCTCGCCGGCCGGAAAATCGCCATCGTCCATGACCAACCGGGCGTCACTCGCGACCGCATCGCCGCTCCCTCGAAGGCAACTCAGGTCGCCTGCACTCTCATCGACACCGGCGGAATCGGCGGCGGAATCGAGGACGGCTTCGACGAACAAGTCAGCATCGAGGCTGACATCGCGATGCAGACCGCGGATTTAATCCTCTTCGTGGTGGACGCTCACTCGGGCCTCACCGCTGTCGATCAAGCTCTCGCCCAAAAATTGCGCAAAGCGAAACCGCCAGTCCTGCTGGTGATCAATAAGGTCGATGACGACAAGCACGAGAATTCCCACTCGGATTTCACTCGCCTCGGCCTTGGCAACAGCGTCTTCGTCTCCGCAGAACATGGCCGGAATTTCGGCACCCTCTGCGATGAAATCGACGCGATCATCGCGCCTCTCGTCCAAGACAACGAGGCGGAAGTTGAAGTCGCCGAGGCGGTCGGCATCAAGCTGGCCATCGTTGGCAAGCCCAACGCCGGAAAATCCTCGCTGGTGAATGCCATCCTCCAAGACGAGCGCACCATCGTCTCGGACATCGCCGGCACCACCCGCGACGCCGTTGACCTGCCCTACACCTTTGCCGGCGAAAATTTCACTCTCATCGACACCGCTGGCCTCCGCCCCCGCGCAAAACGCGACAATTCGGTCGAGGTTTTCTCAGCCATGCGCACGGAAAAAGCCGTCCGCCGCGCGGACCTTTGCGTGCTAGTCATCGACCTCGACGCCGGAATCACGTCGATGGACCGCAAAATCGCCCAATTGATCATGGAGGAGAAAAAACCCTGCCTGATCGTGCTCAACAAGTTCGACTTATTTCACCCCGGAACCAACCGGACCGCGCGGCTTGAGGAAGCGACCGCCCACGTCCGCAAGGAACTCTTTTTCCTGCACTACGCACCGTTCGTCGCCTGCTCGGCGAAAACTGGCGGCTCGGTGGAGCATGTCTTGAAAGAGGCGCTGAAAATCAAAAAAGGCGCGCAAAACATCCCCGGAACGGGCCAACTCAACCGGATTCTTCAAGGAGCCTTCGTCGCCACCCCGCCACCGATCGACAACAAGCTGCGCAAACGTCTCAAGCTTTACTACGCCACGGCAGCCGTAGAGGAAAAATACAGCGTTATCCCGGTGCCAACCATCGTGCTATTCGTTAACGACAAGCGGCTCATGGCGCAAAGTTACGAGTCCTACATCGTGAACCGCTACCGGGCCGCGCACCCAGCACCCGGCATTCCCGTGGTGCTCTCGGTCCGCTCGCGCTCGCGCAAGGAATGGGAGCCCCGCCAAAAACCTCAAGGCCACTGAACCACAACATGTGCGAAACGAGGGGGGCGAGGTGCGTCGCGCCCCCCCTCTCACTCGCCCATCGGCCGCCCCACCTGAATCGCCGTGGCATGAATCACCAAGCGCTCCGCAGATGAACCTGCCGCGACTTTGCCACTGACTTTCACCCAGCCAAGTTTCTCCATCCCGCGCACGCCCTCGAGCCCTTGCTTGAGAACACGCCCCTCGGCATCGACAATCTGAAGGGTCGCGGTGCCGATTTTTTTATCCTCGGCACTGTCGCAGCACACATCCCACGGAGTTTCACAAGAATCCCCAGGGATCTCATTGCACGGCGTCAAAATCTTTGGATCTCCCAGAATGCAGATGGCACGGCCGTCCACAAATGGACTCTCCACGCCCATGATCCGGCCCTGCACCGTGACCTCATCCCCCTCCTTGGCCGTGGTCCGCAGGCGGTGGATGTCCTGAGCTTCCCCCCTCGGAATCGTCTCAAAAACTTGGCGCAAGGCCGGACTGAGCTCCGCCGACTTCAGCTCCCCCGCCCCGGGCTCCGCCTCCTTGCAAGCCAGCAGCAAAACGGCGCTCATCACCCCACAAATTTGGATTGTTTTCATCGATTTAATTGTATTTGAGAAAGTTTACGACATGCGCAAGGCCCTGTGAAGCGTCGGTTTGAGGCAACGCAATGCCGGCGGCAAGGCTCCCAAAAAACCTAGGAGAACCCCCGTGGCAATCCCAAGAAGCGCGACTTTCGGGCTAATTTCCAGCGTGAAGGCGCCGATTGAGAATGGCAGAGTCCGCCCATCGAAGCACCAAACTGCGACGCATGAAGCCACCAAGGTCCCGATCAAACACGCCAGCATGCTTTCCTGAATCAAGCTCAACAACAAGGAACCGCGCCCAAAACCAAGCGCCTGCAAGGTCGCCATTTCCCGCACACGCGAGGCGAAAGCGGCGTAAAGGGTGTTCAGCCCACCTAGCAGCGCACCCGTCGCAATGAGCCCGGCGGTCAGCCAGGTCATCACGCGCAAGGGTTTGAAAAATGAACTCAGCCGCGCATAGTAATCACTCTCACGCACGGCGCTCAACTCAAGATCCAGCCGCTGCTTGGCGAAAACATCCGCCTCCACGAAATCTGCCGGATCGTCAAAACGCAGCACCACACACGACACCGTGTCCCGCTTGGCCAAAACGCGCAAATCTCCCAGCGTGGTCCAAAATTCGGATTCCAACACCGTGCCCGGTGCCGCGAAAATTCCGGAAATTCGCAGCTCTTGGGCATCCAGCAAGACACGCTTGCCCACCGCCAAGTCGGAGGGCGGCAAGCCTAACTTGCGCCACGCCAAGCGCCCGACCATGAGCTCGCCCGCCTGTGGAAAACTCCCCTCCACCACGCGAAGTTCAGGGTGCACACGCAGCGCCTGCAAGGTCACTCCACGGAACATCGCCTGACTCCGCCGCCCGTCCGGCAGGGCCACATAGTTCATGTAGTGAATCTCGCTGGAAATCGCGCGCTCGCCTAACACCTCAGAAACCCCTGGAATACCCGCCTCCACCACGCCAACCGCGCTTTCCCGCACTTCGCTGCGCTGGATGCTCTCTTCTGAACCAGCTCCGATCAAAATGACATTGTGCACCGAGCCC
>JBILPN010000256.1:0-5760 GCA_044373865.1 Luteolibacter sp.
CTCATTTGCTCGTCGGGCTGATTCTCTTTTTCACCGCCATGGCGACGCGCTGGCTCACTGGCGAGATTGAGGTGCACCATCACGGAAGTCCGTCGTTTGGGCGGCGCTGAAATCGAGTTTCCGGTGAGACGGAGTTTGAACCTAAATGGGAATTTGAAACCGCAAATGAACGCGAATGGACGCTAATTTTCAAAGAGTTCCATAGATCAACAGCTTCACCTTGGCGATGAATGACACCAATTTAACAACTGCCTCATTTTCAGAGTCTGATTCGTGTCCATTCGCGGTTTCTAGGTTAAAAAAATCCCCCGAGCGAGACACCGAGATGTTCGCTTGGGGGATTGAGTGAGCCGGGTCTGGTGCGGCGGGGATTAGGACATTTTCACGTCCACCCACTGCTTGGTTTTGGCGGATTCCAAGACTGCGTCGCAGACGTATTGGGTGCCGAGTGCGTGGCGGAAGTCCGGATAGGCTTTGGGTGCGCTTGGGTCATCGAGCGATTTGAAGAACTCGGCAAGCGCGTGCGTGAACGAGTGTTCATAGCCAAGGCAGAGGCCGGGAACCCACCAATTTCCGGCGTATGGGTGATCGCCATCTGAGCAATGGATCGAGCTCCATCCGCGGCGATCCCCGGGGACGCCGTGGTCGAAATAGTTCAGGTGGTTCAAGTCGTGAAGGTCCCAGGAGAGCGACTTCTTCTCGCCATTGATTTCGAAGGTGTAGAGCGCCTTGTGGCCGCGTGCGTAGCGGGTGGATTCAAAGATCGCGAGCGAGCCATTCTCGAAACGAGCGAGGAAAGCGCATGCGTCGTCGATGGTGACCGCCTGTTTGGCACCGGTTTCCGTGTGGACGCGCTCCTTGATGAAAGTCTCGGTCATGGCAGAGACCGAAACGATTTCTCCATTGATCCAGCGTGCGGTGTCGATGCAATGAGCGAGCAAATCGCCCGTGACCCCCGAGCCGGCGGCGGCGGCGTCCAGGCGCCAGAGGCCCGCTCCGCCTTGTGGGAGTTCCTCGGAGATCGTCCAGTCTTGGAGGAAATTCGCCCGGTAGTGGAAGATCCGGCCGAGCTCGCCGGCAGCGACGATGTTTTTCGCATGAGTGACGGCGGGGAGGAAGCGGTAGTTGTACCAAACGAGGTTCGGCAAGCCGGATTTTTCCACAGCTTCCACCATGGCTTCGCCCTCGGAGCCGTTGAGCGCGAGGGGTTTCTCACAGAGAATCATTTTGCCATGCTTGATGCATTCCAGCGCGATTTCTGCGTGAGAGTTGTTGGGGGTGCAAATATCGACCGCGTCGATATCCTCGCGTTTCACGAGTTCGCGCCAGTCGGTTTCGTAAGACTGGTAGCCCCATTTTTCGGCGAAAGCCTTGACCTTTTCCTCGTCCCGTCCGCAGACCGCTTGGCGGACAGGGACATGCTCGGTGTCAAAAAAGTGGGAGAGTTGAGAGTACGCGTTCGAGTGGGTGCGGCCCATGAAGCCGTAGCCGATGAGTCCGATGCGGATTTCTTTTTTCATGATGAAATTTGGTTAGGGAGATGAAGAGTCTGAAGTTCCTGTCGAAGAGTCGTTTCGGTCATTCGAACTCTTCGGCATTTGGACCCAGAAGCGGATTTTAGACCGCCGAAGCTTGGTCCACTTTGATCATGGCTTCGAGGATGTGTTGCCAGGTGGAGGGGGTTTCGAGGACCTCGTTGGAGAACATGCAGCCGTCCCAACAGATGTGCTGCATGCCGCGGTCGGCGGCGTCCTTGAGCCAATACGCGGAGGCGCGAGCGATGTCGAGTTTTCCGTTAGGATCGTCGGCGAGGCAGTGGCGGCCGGTTTTGTCGTGGGAGCCAGTGCCGTGGACGGAGCCGTCGTTTTGGGCGACGTGGAAATCGAAGGTCCATGGGCGGAGCGCGTCGGTCATGGTGGTGTAGGCAGCCCAGAACTCGTCCTCGCTGTAGCCATCCTTGAGCAGGGCGGCCTCGGGTGCGTTGTAGCCCATCAGGTAGAGATAGGTGTGGGCGAGGTCGGCTTGGAAACCGACGGTTTTCGGCATGCCGGTGGCTTCGAGCGTGTCGAGCATCGCCTTCCACGAGTGCATGCCGCCCCAGCAGATTTCGCCCTCGGCGGCGAGGCGCTCGCCGTGCTGTTCGGCGACCTTGCCGGCTTCGCGGAAGGTTTCGGCGATGAGTTTGGTGTTGCCGGCAGGATCCTTCGCCCAGTCGGTGACCGAGCTGGCGGAGTCGATGCGGATGACGCCGTATTCACGGACGCCGTGTTCGTTGAAGATTTTGGCGATGCGGCAGGCTTTTTCCACGGCGAGCACGAATTTGCGGCGTGCTTCGGCGTCGCCCATGGCAGCGTCGCCGACCGTGCCCGGCCAGATCGGCGCGACGAGCGAGCCGATTTTGAGATTGTGGCTGGCGATGAGGTCGGCGATTTTGCGGATGTCGGATTCCGAGGCGTCGGGGTCGGTGTGCGGGTGGAACAGGAAATAGTCGATCCCGTCGAATTTCCGGCCATTCACCTCAGCGGCGACGGTGAGTTCGAGCATGTGCTCGAGAGAGATGGGCGGGTGGTCGGTGCCGGGTTCCTTGCCGACGAGGCCGGGCCACATGGCGTTGTGAAGTTTCATGGTGAGTGTGGGGTGGGTGCTTGTCGTTGACCAGAGAGCGGTGGCTTAGGCGTTCTTGTAGGCGCCCATGGCAGGGGCGTTCGGGTTCACCTCCGGACCGAAGTAGCGGAGCGCCACGAGCGGTTCGGTGAGAGAGGTGTTTTTGAAAGTGACCCCTTGATGTGCGGCGGCTTCCGTGCAGAAAAACTCGTCGTTGGCGAGTTCGTTGAAGCGCAGGAGTTTCGGGCAGTTCAGACGGAGTTTGTTGGCGAAGCCCTCGCCTTGCACCACGATCAGCGAGTAAGCGCCATTGTCCTTGATGGTGCAGGTTTGGCCGGGTTCCACCGTGATTTCCTTGGCGGTGAAGTATTGGAAACCATCGACTTTTCCGTAAACGATCCACTTGTCATGGTAGCCATCGCCCTTCTCGGCGGTGACGGGTTCCAAGTAGTGGTTGTCCTTGAAATTCGGGTCCACGTTTTTCTCCCAGTCCAATTGGTCGATGATGAAATCGATGTCCTGGTGCTTGTCCTTGGGCATGTCCTTGACGAGCAGCGACCACGGGACCTCGCGGCCTTCCACGAGGTTTTGATACATGCCGAAGACGTCGGAGCCCCACTGCGGTTCGTAGGTGCAGAGCGAGCCTGGGGCGTGGAGGATGCAGGGGTCGATCAGCCAGCCGGTGCCGACTTTGAGGCGATAGGCTTTGGATAGATCGAGGATGCCATTTTCGCCCTTATTCCAATTTTCGATGCACTTGCGGACTTGGTCGCGGGTGGTTCCGGGTTCGAAGCCCATGAACGTGTAGGGGAAATTGTTGCCGACGTTGTTGTGCTGGGGCGGGAAATAATAAGATTCCGGTTTCCCTTCTTGGCCGACCAAGGCCGCCTGCTCGGCGCTTTGGTGCATGTGGTGAGGGATCGGGCCCATGTTGTCGAAAAACTTCGAGTAAACCGGCCATTTGCCGTATTTGTCCCAGAGGGTCTTGCCGATGATTCCGGCCCCGGATTCCGCGATTGCGTCGCGGAGCGTGAAGCGCTCCTTGCCGACGACGACGTAAGAGAGTCCCTCATCGTTGTCGCGGCCTTCGTTGGCGGTTTCGGTGGTCGATCCGAACCAGCGTTCATCGATGCCGCCGCGGTTCAGGCCGTAAGCGTAGGTGTCATCTGGATGAAGTTTGATGCGCAGGCCAGGCTGCAAGAATGAGCGTGGGACCCAAGTGGGGGAGAGACGGAGGAGACCGCCAGTGTCCTCTAAGTGGCCATCAATCAGTGGCTTAAGATTCGAGGAAGTGCGGGTTAGCTCGGAGGTGGTGCGTGGGGAACTCATGAGAATTGGTTGCTTAATACGGAGAGGAATTCAGGATATTTCGAAAATCTTGTGATTTTCGATTAGAAATTTACAAGACGAAGCGCCAGTCGATGGGGATCTGCAACTCCGCGCCGAATTCGCCCTTGATGATGATGGAATCCTCGTCGTTCGGGAAAATTTCGCGGACGGCACCGAAGTCATCCGGGCAGAGAGCGACGCCTTGGGCGGTGCGTAGAGAAACCGTTTCGGCAGCTGAGAAATGGCGGGTGCTTGGGATGCCCTGCTCCGCGAGTAAATCCTGGCGAGAAAGTTCCAGTCCATTGCAGAAATACGAGCACACCTCCTCGATGCCGATGCGTCCCAAGTGGCGGCTGTTCCAAGGAGCGGCGCTGCGCCCGCCATTGGACATCCAGAACAGAGTGGCCGGGAAGTCCGCAGGGTTTTTCAGGCCAAACCAAAGATAGCCATCGAGCACCACCGCCGACCATGCGAAAGGCTGAACAGGGGTGGCAGGTGAATTTGCCATCATCACAAGATCCTCGTAACCCGCGCGTTGAGGGTAGTGAGTCAAGTCAGTGAGGCCGCCATTGGCGAGTTGCACTTCCGTGAGAGAGTTGAAGTTCGAGCCCTCCAACAGCGCTTGAGTCTCCCCCTGTTCCGGGTTTGAGAAAACGCCGGGAAAGACCGAAGCCCAGAAAAACTCGCTTGTCGTCACCCGCCCGGCTCCCTCGGGCAAGCCCGAAAGATCGAGGATCGGGTGGTTGCCGTAGTTGAAATTTCCCTCAAGATTCGACACTTGGACGTCTGAGTAAATCACATGGTGCCCTGGGCGAGTGCTCAGGATTTTCACCAAGTGCGCGCCGGTGTCTGCGGCCACCATCGAGAAGCGAAGCGAGCGCTCGTCGCCGCCGTCTGCGGTCCAAGTTGCATTTGCGGGGTCGCCGTGAGGCGGACCGTCCACCTTCCCGGCGAAGGGCAGGCAGAAAAAGTCGCCGCGGAGGACCGAGAGCAGAGGCGGGATTTCCGGGAATTCAGAGGGTTCCCAGGGAGCGAGCGCGTAAGGAGAAACGTCGCGGCCGGGCAGGTGAAACACCGCCGGTGCGAGGTGTCCACCCCGGGCGGTGATGTCAAAATCCACTTCAGGAGTGGAGAGGTGGAATGAAATTTCGCCGTGGGTGGTTTGCATAAGTGTCTTAGGCTTTGAGGAAACCGCGAGCAGCGAGGTTGTTGAGGCGGCGAGCGATGTCGGTGAGTCCATCCGCCGTGACCTCCAAGTAAGAGCGGCCGTCGCGCGTGTCGATTCCGTGGCCAGAGTCCATTTGGCGGATTTGTTCGAGCGCGGGATCCGCGTGGTCAAAAACCTCCACGAACACATGGCGGAGCTCGCCAGACTTTGCGGCGGCAGTCAGCAAAGCGCTGATCCAGCCGTCATCGGTCGAGAGGCAGCCGCGAGTGGTTTTGGCGGATGCGTGGAAGATTCCGAGTTCGCCAGCGATTGCGATGCGTGAGATCAGCGCCTCATTTTCCGCGATCGAGAGGCCCGAGTCGCCGCAGTGAGAGGCGTCCACGAGGAGTTTGAAGAATTTTTGGCCGAGTGCGTCGTTGGCGGCGCTGACGAAGGCCCAACCGCGAGCGATGTTGGTGAAAGTTTTGAATTCGCCGGGGCGGAGGAACTCGATGTGCCAGTTTTCGATGCAGGATCCGGCCACGCCAGCCTCTTCATAGACGCGGAGGTGGATTTTCACGTTTTGGCGAATTGCCTCATTGAAAGCCTCGCCCTCGCGAGCGGCGAGTTCGCTGGCGCACATCCATTCCTCGATTGAGGTGGATGAGACGTGGCGGACG
>JBILPN010000257.1:0-5754 GCA_044373865.1 Luteolibacter sp.
AAGGAACTCGGCACGTGGGACAGCGTCGGTTTCGACGACTCGAACTGGCATCCGGTGATCACCGAAAAGCCAGCAACCGATGTCACGCTCGCCCCGAAGCGCCACCATCCCGTCCGCATCACTCAACAAATCCCCGCCATCGCCGTCACCGAACCCCAGCCCGGACGTTTCGTTTTCGACCTCGGCCAGAACATCGTCGGCTGGCCGATTCTAAAAATCCCCGTTCGCAAGGATCAAAATATCAGTATCCGTTTTGCGGAAATGTTAGAAAAGGACGGCACGCTCTACACCGCCAACTACCGCAGTGCGAAGTCCACGAACACCTACACCGCAGCCACTGACGGAGCTGCCACCTGGCACCCGACATTCACCTTCCACGGCTTCCGCTACGTCGAACTCAGCGGATTCCCCGCAGGCACGCGTCCGGGCAAGAGCTGGGTCACCGGCGCCGTCCTGCATTCGGATTTCGGCACGAGCGGCACCTTCACTTCATCCCACAAAATGCTCAACCAACTCCAGAGCAACATCGTCTGGGGACTCCGCGGCAACTTCCTCGACATCCCCACCGACTGCCCGCAGCGCGACGAGCGCCTCGGCTGGACCGGCGACGCCCAAGTCTTCACCCCCGCCGCCATCTTCAATTCCGATGTCCACTCGTTCCTTGCCAGCTGGCTGGAAAGCATGCGCCTCGACCAGCAAGCCGACGGCGCGATTCCCTGCATCATCCCCGATGTCAAAGGCATCAACGGCAACCGCTGCGGTGGCCCCGGTTGGTCGGACGCCGCCACGGTCATGCCATGGGAAATCTTTATCCGCACCGGCGACCTAACGATTCTTGAGGAAAACTTCGAGATGATGGACCGCTGGGTCGCTTGGTATGTTAGCAAGGCAAACAACCACATCATCGACGTCGATGCCTGGGGCGACTGGCTCCAACCTCATCCCGCATCCGGCAATCTCCAAGGTGACACCCCGCGCGACCTCCTCGGCACGGCCTATTTTGCCCGCTCCGCCGACCTCACCGCGCGAGCCGCCCGCCGCCTCGGAAAAATCCAAGACGCCGAACGCCTCGAAAATCTCTTCGACGCAGTCAAATCCGCGTTCACCGCAAAATTTTTCAATACGAATGGGAAACTCGGCACCACCTTCGAGTCCCAGACCGGTTACCTGCTAGCCCTCGGCTTCGACCTACTACCCGATTCCATGCGCGCCCTCGCAGCTGAAAATCTCGTTCGCATGGTCGGCGCGGCGGACGGCCACCTGCGCACCGGCTTCCTCGGCACCCCGCTGCTTGCCCCGGTGCTCGATCGCTTCGGTCACACCGACCTCGCCTATCAGGTTCTATTCAAGGAAAGCTACCCCTCATGGTTTTACTCGATCCATCAGGGAGCCACCACCATGTGGGAGCGGTGGAACAGCTACAGTCATGCCGACGGCTTTGGCGATGCGGGGATGAATTCGTTCAACCACTATGCCTACGGAGCCATCGGCCAATGGATGCACGAACGCATCGCCGGCCTCGCCCCCGACCCCACGCAGCCCGGTTACAAACACTTTTTCATCCAGCCCGCCCCTGGCGGCCCGCTCACCTCCGCCCGCGCCGAGCTTGCAACGCCCTACGGCAAAGCCTCCAGCGCATGGATCCTCAAAAATGGCACACTCAGTCTCGAAGCCATCGTCCCACCTAACACCAACGCCACCCTCAAGCTCTCCGGCAAGCCTGACACCACCCTCCCCCCAGGCCGCCACGTCATCTCACACAAGGTCCCCTGAAGCTTGGATGCATCCGGTAAGCCGACGGATCACAAGTTTTTACAGCAGCCAGTTAAACAAAATTGCCACTCATGAAATTCAGAAAATCACCATCCGCGGAGCACGCGAAGCCCCACGCAGCAGCGGCGTCCTTTCGCGTGATGAATTTCGGCAAGTATCGCGTCCATGCTTCTGCCATCGCGGCCGCTGCGCTTGCTCTGGCAATCTCCTCCGCGGCGGCACAAACCACGCTATTATCCGATCACTTCAATACGGGAACTAACAGACATGGAGGAGCCTTCAACACTGACATTGCGCTTTCGCAAAGCGGAACTCTTACCACTCAAGCCTACACGGTCCAAGGATCAGATTGGAGAGTCCAGCACGGTGACTCCATCATGACCATTTCCAACTCGCCTGCCTTTTTTGGCGTGGCGGATGTGGGTAATGTCAGCTTGCCCAACGTCTTCGCCGCCCAGGCCAATGCCACCGACCAGCCATTGCAGATCCGCTTCAAGGTGATCGATGTGGTAGATTCCGGTGCGGGTGCCGATGCATGGGTGCAGTTCAACGTCGGAAGCGCAGCGAATGCCAATATCACGGACGGCTCGGTTGGCTTGGGCATTCTTTTCCGGGCCAACCAGCTGACCCAAACGTTCAGCGGCGGCTCCGGCATCGATTCGGGGACGTATCCCGATGATAAATTCGTCACCATCACGCTCAGCGGCACGGGTGGCGTGGGCTCGGCTTTCAACGGCAATGGATCGGAAGCCACCGTGACGGTCGATTTGCAAGAACCGGTGACCTACACCCTCGCCCAGCAGTCCGCAGCCTTTGTGACATTCGGCGGCTTTCAACCGAACTACGGGCAGATGGTTGGTTATTTTGACGACCTCAGCATCTCACTTGTCTCTTCCTCCGGCCCTCCCCCCTCCGTCGCGCCCCCTTGGAATAACGGTGCCGGCACGGGCAACTGGAACACCACCGACCCCAATTGGTCCGGGAGCACCTGGATCAATGGCACGGACAAACCTGCCAGATTCAGAGCGGTGGGCGGCCCCATCAGTCTATCTGACATCGTGGCATCGGATGTCACCTTCGGTGCCTCGTGGGTCAACATCCCCGACGGCAGCTTCAGCGGCGGCTCCCTGCTGGCGAACAGTCTAACGGCTCAAGGATTATTTACCAACACGGGAAACTCAAATCCGACCCTCACCTTGAACGTGCCGACCGTTTCCCTCAGCGGAGACATTGCGCTCGGCCGGGCAAACCTCAGGATTGACAGTGGCGAGGTCACCGCTAATCGCTTGGTGACGGCCACGGAAAGTCCGGACTACGGGACGCTTACCCTCACCGGGGGAACCTTGCGGCTGACCAACGGCATCGACAGCTCGACCAACGGGCCGGTGGCGTTCAGCATGAATCTAACTGGCGGTGCGCTTCACACGTCGTCCATCCGGGTGGGCAACTGGGAACAGCCGAATTTTGGCATCAATGTCTCGTCGGTTCTGGACGGGACCACCATTCATCCAACCTCCAGTAACAGCGACTTCATCACATTCTATGGCACGGGTCGGAACATTTTCCTCGGCAACCACCCAAGCGCGGCGTCGTTCAGCACGGATGCTTATGATATCACGGTGAGTGCCAATCTGCTCGCCAGCGGCACCGGCGGATTAAGCAAACTAGGAGCGGGCACGCTGACCTTGTCCGGTCGCAACACGTATTCGGGGACCACAACGGTGCAAGCAGGCGTGCTGGCCCTGGCCAACCAAGCAGCGCTGGGCGAAGGTCCCTTGAACGTCAGCAGCGGAGCCAAGGTGGCATTGAACTTCACCGGACAAAGTTATGTGACACAGTTAACACTCGGTGGCGCCGTGCAAACGGCAGGCACTTACGGTTCGTCGAATTCCTCGGCCACCCACAAAAACGACACCTGGTTTTCCGGCACCGGGCTCATTCATATCAGCGCGACCATCGACCATATCGCCATGGCAACCGCCAACCTGACAGCAGCGGATGCGGCGTGGGCTCTTGGCGATTGGGTGGCCGTGCGCAGCGCCTTGGCGAATGTTTTCAACGACCTGAAACTAACGGCGCAGTGGCGGAGCATCGCGCATTTGCGTTATGCGCGGAGTTTTCAAGCGGCTGGCGAATACACCGCGGCCAGCGCCGTGTTCGCAGTGATCGCGGAAACGACGGATTATCCGCTCCTCCACAAACTGGAAGGTGCCGAATGCAAAACCGAGTGCGACCGACTGGCACTGGGATTGCCGGGGCGTGATCCGGTGGCGAGCCGGGTGGTGGTGCCACCACCACTTCCAGCGGGGCGGACCTATCATGTGTCAGCCAGCGGCAGTGACGGCAATTCCGGCACGCTCGGGCAACCGTTTGCGACCGTGAATAAGGCGCTGGAGACCAATCGCGCGGCGGGGCCGGTGGCAGCGGGCGAGGAGGTTTTGATCCAACTCGCCAGCGGCCGCTACGAACTGGCCAACACGATCTCGTTAGGCGCTGAAGACTCTGCAAACGGCCCCCTGCGCATCATGGCCGCGACGCCGGGCGAGACGATCATTTCGGGGAGCAAACAACTATCAGGATTTACTCTGGTGACAGACCCATCCGTGCTGGCCCGCCTACCGGCGGAAGCGCTGGGCAAGGTGATGCAAAGCAGCCTATCCGCGTCGGGCATCACCGACTATGTGGCCGATCTTTCTGTCAACGGAGTGGCGCAGCCCCAAGCACGCTGGCCGAACTTGGGCTTTGTCCCGATCGCCCAAGTGACGGATCCCGGCAATAAGGACTACGGCAACCCGAGCCTGAACCGACCACAAACTTTCACCTATCACGGCGACCGGCCATCCCGCTGGACCACGGCGACGGACGCCAGGCTCTCGGGATATTTTTGGGGCTCGGCTTACGGCGATGAGGTGGGGATCGGAAGTATCAATCCTCTAGCAGGGACCATCACCACGGCTACCGTGGTCAGCACCTGGACCGGTTGGCCGGAGTTGAACAGTGGTGCCCCCATCTATGCCTACAATCTTCTGGAGGAAATCGACCAACCCGGAGAATGGTATCTGGATCGCACCAGCAACATTCTTTACTGGTATCCAAGCGTGGATCCAAATACGGCGGCGATCGAACTTTCCACACTGACCGCACCGATGCTGGTGGCAGACGGCGTGAGCAAATTGCGGGTTGAGGGAATCGTCTTCGAGGGCTCGCGCGGCTCAGGCCTGCAACTCAGCAATTGCACCGACTCCTTGGTGACCGGCTGCACGATCCGCAACCTGAGCGGCGTGGGCGTGGCGTTCTCCGGCGGTCAGCGGAATGCAATGATCGGTTGCGACCTCGTCGGGATCAAGAACACCTCCTGCCACGTGGATGCCGGAAACCGCGACACCCTCGTCCGGGGTGATACGGTGATTGCCAACTGCCGATTCCGCAACTTTGGGGTAGGCATGGCCCTTTACGGCGTGGGCAATCGGGTTACCCATTGCAAATTTGAAAACTCGATCACCACCGCGATCTGGTTCAAGGGCGCGGAACACTTGGTCGAATACAATGAGTTCCGCAACGTCGTCAACGAAGGCGACGACAGCGGGGTGATCGCCTCTTGGGGAAATCCCACTTACCGCGGCAACATCTGGCGATTCAACCGGTTCAGCTACTGCGGCGGAGGCTACACGCAAGGTGGAGTGACGGGATGGCGCTTTTTTGGAACCAACATTTTCCGCTTCGACGACGCCATCAGCGGCCAGAATGTCTATGGCAACATCGTTGACCACAACGACGTGTGGGGACAACTGGCCGGAGCCATGGAGGTCAACAGTGGTCGGGACAATATTTTCGACAACAATCTGATTCTCGACGCCACCGCGCCGAACGCAGGTTATTACGCTGCTGAAAATCCCTTGTTTCGTTGGTGGAACGTGCGTCCTGATGCGCCTAACAGTCTGACCCCGTTGTATCTCGCAGCCTACCCGGAATTGAACCGCT
>JBILPN010000258.1:0-5752 GCA_044373865.1 Luteolibacter sp.
AACCTGCTGCAAAACAACCGGCATGGGTTCAACCAGTTGCTGAAAAACACCAGTGTCAGCGAAAACCGCAAGACGGGTGAAAAAAGCCCATCGGTGAAGTTCATTGATTTCAAAAACCGGGACAACAACCGCTTTGTCGCCGTCTGCCAGTTCAAGATCCGCATTCTCGGCAGCGAGCACCACATCATCCCGGACATCGTGCTTTTCCTCAACGGCCTGCCGGTGGTGGTGGTCGAGTGCAAGTCGCCGAAGGTGAAGGACAACGTGAACTTCAACTGGCGTCTGATCAAAGCGCCGATGTTCGTGATCGACTACGTCATCGTTCACGAACTTGCCCACTTGTTGGAAGCAAATCACACACCGCGATTCTGGAACATCGTGCGTGCCAAGGCGCCATCCGCAGAAAAGGCCAAGATGTGGCTCAAGCAACATGGGCAGATCTTGGAAGAAGAAGTCTGAGGATGCCTTTGCGGCTTGTTTCAAGCCATCAAGCGGTGTCTCGATAAATTTGATGAACCGTTCAAACCACGCCAGCGGGTTCGATTTGCAAAGCATTTCCCGAGCTTCCAGTCACCCACCCGCGCCGGCAAGAAGAGCCGAAGCCCAACGCGTTTGCGCCCACCCGGACCGATCACCGCTCGTGAACCAGCCTACAAGGCCGCGACTCCATTCGAAATCCAAAGCCAAAGTCCGGCAAGGAAAGCATTGCGGGACGCGCTGCGGCAGATACGCTCCGCGCCATGTTGAACCGCTTCTATGGGGATTTTGACACGGAGCGGCGCTCTGGCGCAAGCGATGGCAAGGATTATCGAACGCCATTTCAGATCGACCGTGACCGCGTCTTGCACACCCCCACATTCCGGCGCTTGCAAAACAAAACCCAGGTGTTCTGGAGCGGCGAATACGACTTCTACCGCACGCGCCTCACGCACTCGCTCGAGGTCGCGCAGATTGGAAAATCCATCAGCTATTGGTTGAAAAGCCAAGCCGATGGCCCCTTGCACGATGAGTTTTTCATCGACCCCGACCTCATTGAAGCCATTTGTCTGGCGCACGATCTCGGCCACCCACCCTTCGGCCATGCTGGCGAACGCACTCTCAATCACCTGATGCGCGAGCACGGCGGATTCGAGGGAAACGCCCAAACCCTGCGGCTCCTCACCGAACGGATTTTCTCATCAAGACGCAGCGGCATGGATCCCAGTCGCGCGTTTCTCGATGGCATCCTCAAATACAAATCCCTCTGGACCGAGCTGAAATCCGCAAAAACCACACCACCAGAGCATCATTTCATTTACGACGCACAACTCGCGCACCTCGATTGGGCCATCGGCAGCCATGATTTCCCAATCGAACTCACCCCTGGCAAGCCACGAGATTCGTTTAAATCCATCGAATGCCAAATCATGGATTGGGCGGATGACACCGCGTATTCTCTCAACGACCTCTCGGACAGCGTCCGCGCCGGCTTCCTCAACATCGAAAAAATCGAAGCATGGGCAGAACAACATGGCGAAGCCACGGGCGAGGCCACGCCACTTGGCGATCTCATGCGAGCCATCCGCCGGAAACGCGTGGACCCCTTCGTCGGCAAACGGATCGGCAATTACATCAAGGCCAGTCACTTGGAAACGGATGTAAATTTCCTCAGCGGAGTGACCCAGCGCTACCGCTACCGCCTCGCGATTGAGCCCGAGGTCGCGGCAGAATCCGCACTTTTCAAGCGCCTCGCCTTCGAGGTCGTCTTCCTCTCGCCCCAACTCAAGCAATTGGAGCACAAAGGCAGCCGCATGCTTCGCCAACTCTGGGAAGTCTTGGGCGAGCGCTACGTCGCACAACGCCCGATTGACGGCCAAAACTTCCAACTTCTCCCGGCCGATACCGCGGCGGAAATTGGCAATGAGCCTGACGAAGCCGTGCGTGCGAGATTGGTCTGCGACTTTCTCGCCGGCATGACCGATGGCTATGCCGCGCGAACTTACAAGCGGCTGTTCTCGCCGGATTTCGGCTCCATCGGCGACCTGATCGGCTGAATCTCCATGGGATTGCACTCTCGGACTTGCTTGCGGTCCGATTCCCAATGCAGGTCCCGACAGCTAATTCCTTGCTCCATTTGCCCAAGCAACTTTAGTTTCCAGCCCGCATGACCCACCTTGAAGCCATCGCCCGGGAAACTGGGATATCACTCTCCTCCGTCACCACCACTGCCAAACTGCTTGCGGAAGGCGGCACCGTCCCCTTCATCTCCCGCTACCGCAAAGAGCAGACTGGCTCCTTGGACGAAGTTCAAATCACCACCATCCGTGACCGCATGCTCCAACTCGCAGAGCTGGACTCACGCCGCAGCACCGTCCTTAAGTCCTTGGAAGAGAGGTCCTTGCTCACACCAGAGTTAAAGAAAAAACTCGAAGCCGCCCTCACTCTGACCGCCGTGGAGGACATTTTCGCCCCCTTCCGCCCCAAGCGCCAGACTCGCGCAACCAAGGCGATCGAGCGTGGACTGACGCCACTGGCCGATTGGCTGCTGGAAAATCAAAGCGCCACGACGGACGAGGAATCCGCGAAATTTGTGGATGCGGAGAAGGAGGTGCCGACTGCCGCAGACGCGCTAGCCGGAGCGCGCGACATCATCGCAGAACGTGTCGCCGACGACGCCCCCTTGCGCGGCCGCGTCCGGAAAATTTATGAAGAAGAGGCGACCGTTTCCTCCAAGATCATGTATGGCAAAGAGGAAGAGGCTGACGCACAGAAATTCCGCGATTATTTCGGCTGGAGCGAGCCTCTGAAGTCGATCCCATCCCACCGCATGCTGGCGATCCGGCGCGGGGAAAAGGACGGATTTCTCCTGATGCGTGTGGAGGTGCCGCTCGACCGGGTGACTCAGCAAGCCCTCCCCGACTGGGTAAAATCCTCGGGCGATGCGGGCCAACACGTCGCGCAAGCGGTCGAAGACGGCTGCAAGCGCCTGCTGATGCCCTCCATGGAGACCGAAGCGCGCCTCTTCGCCAAAAAGCGCGCGGACGAGACCGCCATCGGCGTCTTTGCGGAAAATTTCCGGGAACTTCTTCTCGCCTCCCCCCTCGGGGAAAAACGCTTGTTGGCGATCGACCCTGGTTTCCGCACGGGCTGCAAAACCGTGGTGCTCGACCGCTCCGGGAAACTTCTCCACCACACGGTCCTCCACGCGACCGCAGGCTCACAAAACCAAGCCTACGAAGCCGCCGTCGAGGTCACAACGCTGGTGAAAAAATTCGACATCGAGGCCATCGCGATTGGCAATGGCACGGCTTCCCGCGAGACCGAGGCTTTCATCAAAAAAATCAAGCTGCCCTCGTCCATCCCCGTCGTGATGGTCAACGAAAGCGGCGCTTCAATCTACTCGGCCTCCGACGTCGCTCGCGAGGAGTTCCCCAATGAGGACGTAACGGTGCGCGGGGCCGTCAGCATCGGTCGCCGCCTCATGGACCCACTTGCGGAGTTGGTGAAAATCGACGCCAAAGCCATCGGAGTCGGCCAATACCAACACGATGTGGATCAACGCGCCCTCAAGGCCAGCCTGGATGATTCGGTCATCTCCTGCGTGAACGCCGTCGGGGTCGAGGTGAACACGGCCTCCAAGCAATTGCTCTCTTACGTGTCGGGACTGAATGCCTCACTCGCGGAAAACATCGTGGCTTGGCGCAATGAAAACGGCGCGTTCACCTCGCGCGAGCAATTGAAAAAAGTCCCGCGACTCGGGGAAAAAGCCTTCGAGCAAGCAGCCGGATTCCTCCGCGTCCGGGGCGGCGCTCACCCGCTGGACTCCTCCGCCGTCCACCCAGAACGCTATCCACTCGTGGAAAAAATGGCCGCCGATGCCGGCTGCAAGGTCGAGGACTTGCTCGGCAACGAGGCGGCCCGCAAAAAAATCGACCTGCAAAAATACGTCGATGACCAAGTCGGCCTGCCAACCCTCAAGGACATCGTGGCGGAGCTCGCCAAGCCCGGCCGTGACCCGCGCAAGCAATTCGAGTTTTTTGCCTTCCAAGACGGCGTCGAGAAACCTGCGGATTTGCAAATCGGCATGAAGCTCCCCGGCATCGTCACCAACGTCACGGCCTTCGGTGCCTTTGTCGATGTGGGCGTCCATCAAGACGGTCTCGTCCACGTCAGCCAACTCGCAGACCACTTCATCCGGGATGCCTCGGAGGTGGTGAAGGTCGGTCAAAAAGTCCAAGTCACCGTCGTGGAAGTCGATCTCAAGCGCAACCGGATCGCGCTTTCGATGAAATCCAAGGTCGATCTCGACAACCGTCGCTCGTCTGGCGATGACCGCGACGCCCGCCCCGGCGGGAATCGGGGCCCAAACACGCGCCCCCAAGGCCGCAGCGGCGACCTCCGCCCGAACGCCGCGCCGAGCAACGACTGGTTTTCCCAAGCTCTCAGCCAAGCCAAGAAAAAGTAGTCACCGCCAGCATCGCGCAGGGGAATTTTGGGAAATTTACCCTGCGCGAGGGTTCAGCTTGGCAAGTCCACACCCGCCGGGCATGGTGTTGTCATGTTTGATTCAGCGCGCTACGATGGACGGATGCCTTACCGGCGTTGTGGAGATTCCGGGCTCCTGTTGCCAGCGATCTCCCTCGGGTTTTGGCACAATTTCGGACATGTGGACGATTTCGAGGAAGCGCGCCGCATCATGCGCCGCGCCTTTGACCGCGGCATCACCCACTTCGATCTAGCAAACAATTACGGCCCGCCCGCCGGCTCCGCAGAGGAAAATGTCGGGCGCATCCTCATCGAAGATTTCGCATCACATCGCGACGAATTGATCATCACCAGCAAGGCTGGGCACGACATGTGGAACGGACCCTACGGCAAGGGCGGATCGCGCAAGCACTTGCTATCATCGCTCGATCAATCGCTCCGGCGGCTTCGGCTGAATTACGTGGATATCTTCTACTCGCACTGCCCGGACCCGGAAACTCGCTTGGAGGAAACGATGTCCGCCCTCGCAAGCGCCGTAAACTCTGGAAAGGCGCTCTATGTCGGGCTCTCAAAATACCCGCTCAAACGCCTGAAAAAGGCAGTGAAAATTTTGAAGGATATGGGAATCCGCTGCGCCATTTACCAACCTCCCTACTCGATTCTCAACCGCTGGCCCGAGGCGGAGGGGATCCTCGACTACCTCGCAGACGAGGGAATTGGCTGCGTCGGCTTCAGCCCGCTCGCCCAAGGGATGCTGACTCCCAAATACTTGGACGGCATCCCGGCGGACTCGCGCGCCGCTCGCAGCGAGGGCTTCCTCCAAGTCGAGCAAGTCGCTCACGAACAGGAAAGGGTCCGTGCCCTCGGGGACTTGGCTGCCGCCCATGGCATCGCGCTCAATCACATGGCCATCCTGTGGACGCTCCGCTCACCATCAATGACATCATCCATCATCGGCGCTCGCAATGTCTCACAACTCGACGACTCGCTCGCCGCGCTCCAAGCACCAATGCCGGACTCTGCCCTGCTCGAAGCCATCGACGCGATCGCTCCTTTGATCCACCGCAAGAACGCGGGGGCATAATTTCAATTCCACTCGCCAAATACCCCAACCCAAATGACTTGGAACGACCAATTTCTAGCACTTTTCGACCGCTGCGTGGCACTTTACCGCTCAGGAAACACGGATTTTGCAACGTATTACCAAACCGCCGATCTCGCGTTCCTTGCCAGCATCGGCCACCAAACCCGTGAATTTTTCGATTTCATCGAGGACTTTTGTGATGAA
>JBILPN010000259.1:0-5751 GCA_044373865.1 Luteolibacter sp.
CTTCGGCAACCACCTTTTCATCCAAGGCCGCGTCGAGGACGAAACCGGCGTTTTCCGCACCAGCCTCCGCCTCCAAGGCAATCGCTGGTTCGGCTCGTGCACCGCTGAAGACGAGACGATCGCCGGCGCGTGCCAATACGCGACCATGATGGAGCGAATGCATCGTGGCGAGGACCTACCCGAGTCTCCCAACGAATTTGACGACACGCCCGTGCTCGACATCATCGAGGAAAAACTCGGTCGCGAATTGGATGACAAGGAGGCGGATTTCGTCACCAAAATCGAAAAACGCTACCGCCGCTATGTCATCGAAGGGGAACTCCACGACCACGACATGGTCCGCATCACTCCCCGCTGGGAAATCACCACTTACGAACCTCTCGAATTGTGGCCGATGCCTCCGGGCGATATCCTGGAATTCTGGAACTACATCGCCTACGCGTTTTACAAAAAGAAGCTCCCTTACCCGGAGTTCATGAGCGTGATCACCGATCTCGGGCACGTGCAGAAAAAAATGGCGGACTGGGAACAGGAACGCGAAGTCGCCTCCTGGTATGACCGCATCGAGCAAGTGAACGAGCGCCCGCCGCAGGACGCTCCCCTTTCCGTAGCTTTCCGCCTCGTCGCCACCATCAACGAGGCACGCATCGAGGTCCGCGAGGAAAAGGCCGCCGTCTGGGTCCAGCTCCGCGAAAAAAATGACATTGAGGCCTACGTGGTCCTTCACCATGAGGCGGCGCTCATGATGGACGCCTCCAGCCAGACACTCTGGGAACACTATCTCGCTTTCTACCGCAAATACGGCGACACCACGCTCGATTTCGACCAAGAGGAATCCTGCCGTTTCATGAACCGGGTCTTCCGCCAACCCGCCCTCGCCGGCTACATCGTCAACTTGGACGAGCGCCCCTTCAAGGTCGTCGAGGAACGCCTGGCTTGGGTCTGCGAGGACGATCCTTACGACGCCAAGAGCTTTGCCCTCCAACTCGTCACCGCCAGCAACGAGAATGTTTCCCACTCCGTCCGCCTCCTGCCCGGCCGCAAGGAACTCTATCAATCGGACGAAACCGTCTTCCCCGGCCCGCCTCGCTGGCTTGAGGAAACCGACGTGATGCCGCGCTATCTCATCCCAAAGCGGGTCATCGACTCGCTGGAAGGCGTGGAATTCCTCCGCAAAATCGGCGCGGCACTGCCGGAATCTCTCAAGAAACGCGTGGTCGATCTCGAACTGAAACCGCGTTTCGAAATGAAGCTCATCGCCGGCCTCACCGCCGCCGAGACCGAGCACTTGGTCATCGACGTCACCGCCATCGAGACCAAAGGCCGCCGCACCGAGCGCCTCACCAAGGAGGGCTGGGAACTCGCCGAACAACAAGCGGTCAAAGGCAAGCAACTGCTCCGCTTCGCCCGCGAGGACCTCTACCCTGTCCCTTCCATCCTCGAGGAAATGGGCCTCAGCTATGACGAGAAATTGCTCTCGTTCAAATCTCGCATCACCAAACAATTCCCAGAAAAATTCTCGGAATGGATCAAGGCGATGCCTGAAAACATCGATCTCGACATCGACCTACGCCTCAAGTCGATCCTCGCCGACCCTGTCACCGCCGCCGTCCGCTTCGAAGTCGTCGGCCAAGACATCGACTGGTTTGACCTCCGCATCGTCATCGATGTGCAAGGCGTCAATCTCTCCAAATCTCAAATCCGCCAACTGGTTGCCGCTCGCGGTGGCTACGTGCGCATGGACGACGGCTCATGGATGCGGCTTGAAATCAAGCTCGACGCCGACCAGCGCGAAGCCGTCACCCGCCTCGGCCTCGATCCATTCGACCTCTCCGGCGAGACTCACCGCATGCACGCCCTGCAACTCGCCGACCCGAAGGCCGCCGAGGTTTTCGACCCGAAAGCTTGGGAACGCATCAAAAACCGCGCGGGCGACATCCAACTCGAGGTCAACCCGGATGTGCCGGACGCGCTCAACGCAACGCTCCGCCCATACCAGATCGAGGGCTTCAAATTCCTCGCCTACCTTTCCGTCAACAATTTCGGCGGCATCCTCGCGGATGACATGGGTCTCGGAAAAACCATCCAGTCGCTCACCTACCTGCTCTGGCTCTTCGAGGAGCACCGGAAAACTGGTGGCATGAAAAAACCCGCACTCGTGGTCTGCCCGAAGTCGGTCTTGGACGTTTGGTACAGCGAGGCCGGGAAATTCACCCCGGAACTCCGCGTCAAGATTCTCAAAAATCGCGACGATATCGATGTGGATCACATCCAAAACAACATCGACATCCTCGTCCTCAACTACGCCCAACTCCGCGTCTGCGGCGAGGAACTGGCTGGCATCAAATGGCTCACCACGATTCTTGACGAAGGCCAACAAATCAAAAACCCGGACTCGAAGGCCGCCAAATGCGCCCGCGAACTCGATTCGCAAAACCGCTTGGTCCTCACCGGAACTCCCATCGAGAACCGCCTGCTCGACATGTGGTCGCTCATGGCCTTCGCCATGCCCGGCGTCCTCGGCTCCCGCGCTTACTTCAAGAAACGCTTCGACAAGCGCAAGGACCCGCTCAGCCAGTCCCGCCTTGCCTCGCGCCTCCGCCCATTCCTGCTCCGCCGCACGAAATTGCAAGTCGCCCAAGACTTGCCACCGCGGACCGAGGAGGAAGTTTACTCGAAAATGGAGGGCATCCAAGCCGAGCTCTACAAAGCAGAACTCAAACGAATCCAAAAGGCTCTTCTCGGCCTGGATTCCGACGAGGCGGTGAAGAAGAATTCCTTCGCCATCCTCCAAGGCCTGATGCGCCTCCGGCAAATTTGCTGCCACCCCGGACTCATCGATCCCAAATATCTCAAGGAGGAATCCGCGAAAATGGAATCTCTCTTCTACCTCCTGGACCAACTCCACGAGGAAGGACACAAGGTTCTCGTCTTCTCACAATTCGTCTCGATGCTCGATCTCATCAAGGCACGTCTCGAACTGGAAAACCGCCCTTACAATTACCTCACCGGCCAAACCAAGGACCGCAAAGGCGAAATCGAGCGGTTCCAAACGACCAAGGACCCCTCAGTCTTCATGCTGTCCCTCAAGGCGGGTGGCGCGGGTCTCAATCTAACTTCCGCTTCTTACGTCATCCTCTACGATCCATGGTGGAACCCGGCGGTCGAAAACCAAGCGATCGACCGAACCCACCGGATCGGCCAGAAAAACAAGGTGATCGCATACCGTCTGCTCACCCGCGACACGGTCGAGGAAAAGATCCGCATCCTCCAGCACCAGAAAACCCAGCTCGTCACCAACGTGCTCGGCGATGAGGGATTCGCCTCAAACCTCGGACTCGACGACCTTCAGTTCATCCTCACGCACAACATCGACGAGGACGACGACTTCAAATAAGATCCACCCCGATCTTCCAGCCCAAGCGCTTGGTAAAAACCAGACGCTTGGGCTTTTTTCTGCAAGGCCTGAAACCTGAAATCTCAGCCAAACAAGGCCCGAGCCCGCAGCATCCGCGCCAATCAGCGCTCCAGCAAAATCTCGCTGCCCAAGACCACCAGATCCACCCGCCCCCTCAGCGTTTGATCGAGGAAAGGGGTGTTGATCGACTTGGATTTCATGAACTCAGCCGTAAATGTCGTCTCGGCGGCGGGATCAAACAAAATGAAATTTGCAGGCTCACCGGCCTCGATCTTCACCACCGGCAGGCCCATCAAGCGCCGTGGCTCAGCCGAGTAGCGCTTGACCACCAAATCCCAGGCAAATTTTCCTTTTGCCACAAAGTGATGGTGCAAGGACACCAAAGCGGTGTCCAATCCGGTAATCCCATTCGGCGCGCTCACGAAATCCTGAGATTTCTCGAACCGCGTGTGCGGCGCATGATCCGTGGCGATTAGATCGAAAACCCCTTCAATCAAGCCCTCCAGCAAGCCCTCATTGTCAGCCCGCGTCCGCAAGGGCGGATTCATCTTATAATTCGTGTCGAAGTCCCCGATGTCCTCCTCATTGAATAACAAATGGTGCGGGGAAACTTCTGCCGTGACCTTCACATCGCCGCGACTTTTCCACCAGCGGATCGTTTCCATCCCCAACTTGCTAGAAACATGTTGAATGTGAATGTGCGCCCCGGCCGCATGCGCAAGCCGGATGTCGCGGTCGATGATGATTTCCTCGGCGCAGGCTGGTGAGCCCTTGATGCCAAGGCGGTAGCTCATCACTCCCTCATTCAGCGCCCGCGGCCCGGCGAGCTCGGGCACCTCGCAGTGGCTGGCGAAAAACATCCCAAACTCGGTGGCATACTGCATGGCCCTCAGCAAAACCGATGGATCGCCCGTGGTGTCGCCATCATCCGTTAGCATCGTCACGCCCAAGCCGCGCATGCCGTCGATGCCTGCCAACTCTTTGCCATGCCGCCCCTTGGTCACGCAGCCGGAGGTGTAAACCGGAATCCGCGCCGTCCGCTTGGCAATGTCCAAAACGTTGGCGACAACCGTCGCCGAGTCGATCGCCGGACTGGTGTTTGGCATCATCACCACGCCGGTGATCCCGCCATTGATCGCCGCCTCAGCGCCCGTCGCAATGCTTTCTTTCCCCTCAAAGCCGGGCTCGCGGAAATGCACGTGCGCGTCAAACATCCCGGGCAGCAAAATCCGCCCAGCCGCATCAATCACCCGCATCCCGGGAACCACTGGCAGCCCTGGCCCGACCGCCTGGATTTTCCCCTCCACCACCACAACATCCGCCTCCACAAGTGACGGTGAGTTTTCCGAGGCAATCCGCGCGTTTTGAATGAAAAGCATAGGGCAAATTTGGGGTAAATTCCGGCAAACCCGCCGGCGCGACAAGTTCAACCCAGCGCCCGCACACACGCAAGCCGGGAAATCAGCTTGCCATCTCGGAATCACCACGGTAACCAATCGCTCCCACCCGCAATTCAGCGGAAATGGCATTTGCAGTTTATGAAGTTGGCGAAATTGCTAGGCGAAGACCAGATCATCCTTAACATGAAGGCGGTGGAGCACTGGCCTGCGATTGTCGAGCTGGTCACTCATCTGGTGAGTAGCGGGCAACTTCCCGCCGCGCAGGAAGCCGAAATGCTCGACGCCTTCCGCGCACGCGAGGAACAAGTCAGCACCGGCATCGGCTCGGGCGTCGCCATCCCTCACGCGTTTTCCGATGAGTTGGACCGTGTCATCGCCGTCCTCGGCATGTCGCGCCGCGGCATCGACTTCGAGTCTCTCGATAACGCCCCAGTCCACTTCATCATCCTTTTCATCGTCCCCCGCAAGGACTACCACCTTCATTTGCAAACCCTTGCGGCAATCGCAAAGATGTTCACCAATCTCGAAGTGCTCCGCCGTTTGGCCGCTTCTGAGACTTGCGATGAAGTTTTGGCCATTCTCGACTCCAAGCCAGCCCGCGTAGGCGCTTGATCCCTCACGGCCACCACCTGCATTTTCATGACGCTTCTCCAGGAACTCGAATCCCGCCTTGCCGCCGCGCTCACCGCCACTCTTGGCGAGCCATCTTCCGCCGCAGTCACCGCCGCCGCTGACCTCCGCTTCGGCGACTATCAGTCAAACGCCGCCATGGTCCTGGCCAAACAGCGCAAGACCAACCCGCGCGCTCTCGCCCAAGAAATCATCGATCAACTCGACCTCTCAGGCCTCGCCACCGCAGACATCGCGGGTCCAGGATTCATCAATTTCCGCATCCTGCCCTCTGCCTACGCCGCCCACACCGCCGCTCTCATC
>JBILPN010000260.1:0-5740 GCA_044373865.1 Luteolibacter sp.
TGGGAAGCGCTTACCGAGCCTGGAGCCCAGTGTCAGGTAAAAATTCCCGCCGCCCGTGCTGCGTGCCCTGCGGTCTGCCGCCGCCTCTTTGTAGGCCTTGTAGAAATCAAAATACTGGCGTCTGGAAATCAACTCCAGATCCAGCGCACGCCGCGCTACCACCACGGGACTTACCTTGAAATACCTTGCCAAGCGCTCGAATGGCTTCTCTCCGGTCCTCATTTCCTGCCACGCCGGGTTCATCTCCTCCGCCGGCACGAGAAACTCTGCCGCCACATGGTTGCAGAAAATCTCCACCTCGTTTTCGGATGGCAGCAGTTCTTTGAAATCCGTGAGCCCGCCTTGCCCCAGCCAAAGGTGGGCCAGTTCATGCACTAGGGTGAACATTTGGGCCGCCTTGGCATCGGCTCCATTGATGAAAATCACCGGAGCATAATGATCACAGAGCACGAATCCCCGAAACTCTTCCACGTTCAGCGGACGATGCGTGTTGTTCTCCACCACCCCGTTGATCATCACCAGCACCCCAATACCTTCGATTTTCTGAACCAGCAGGCGCAGGGCATCCTCCCAGCTGTCCAGTTTACGGCTCCAACGTGCCTCCAGTCCCAGCGTGTTGCGGATCTGCAAGGCGACTTCGCGGACCGAATCCCGCACGGTGCGGGTGCCGATGAAGTCGAGAGGGGCTTCCCCTTGCTCGATGAGAAACCCGCGCATCCACTCCTGCCGGAGCTGCACCGCATGAATGGTATCCAGCAAATGCGGCGAGGGACGCGCCACCCGTCGGTCCGTCACCGTGCGGAAGTCCGGGATCGGTAGCGGTTCCTCGGGAGGCGTGGTCAGGAAAAAATAACCCAGCGGCGTGAAGGTCCGGGCCGCCAGTTTCTCCAGCTGTTTCATCGTCGGATGCGATTCCCCTGCCTCCCACTTGGGAAATGCCGGAAAGGCTGCGGTCAATTCTTCCACGCTCCACCCGGAGCGCTCGCGCGCCCAGCGGATCAACGCAGGAAGAATGGGGACTCTGACGGACATTCTGTCGGAAGAATAATTGACTTCAGTGAAAGCTCAAGCCTCCCGCACATCGATCTTCCCCGTCACGGCGGTGGAGATGAGGGCGATCATGCGTTCGGGCCGCCGGGGACGCGCGGACACCAGGGCCTTGCCCTTCGCTGCCTTGGGGTAGCCCTTTGGGGCGCAAGATCTCCGCCCCAAAGGGGCAAAACACCTCAGCCCAGGGCAGCGCCCTGGGTTTGGGATCGCAGAGAATTCCTAGCCCTGAAGGGGCGACATAAGGCGGCGGATGGACCTTGGATTTTCATAACTCCCGCACATCCATCTTCCCGGTTACAGCCGCCGAGATGAGGGCACTCCGGCGCTCCTTGAGCAACTCGATACCCCGCTACTTCGCCATCACTCCGCCCATGCGAACTTGGCTCTCAGCCTCGCCTGGGGCTTGTTGTATTCGATAAACTGCTCTTTCAGCAAACGCCCCGCTATGATTCCCGGATGGATCGCGATGAGCTTTGCAAAGGCCCGGATCTGCTCGCTGGAGAACTGGCCCTTGGTGATAAATGACTTCCATGCGTCAGTCGGGATCAACATCTCACCGGCAAATCGATTGGCTTCCTCTTCGCGCTTGATGTCCTCCGGTTCCGAGTGCCCGCCTTCGATGAATATCTGCTTCTTGCGCATCTGGAGAACATGCTTTGCCTCGTGGAAGAAGGTGAACCAATAGCTGTCGTTCGTTTTGAACAAAAGCGATTGCTGGATGAGGGGACGACCGTGGAACCAGCGCATCACGCCGCTGACACCCAAGCCGGGAAGTTCCGGGACAAGTTCGTAGATCACTCCCGCCTCGGCACAAAGGGCCTTCATTTTCGGGAAGAAAACCGAGGGGTTCTCGCAGGTGAACTTGCGAATGGTTTCCAAATTCGCGGCAAAAACCCCGGCATTAAATTCGCCCACGGATGCGGATTGAGCGAGAATTTCTCCCCTTCGCAGCCAAGCGGACAATACGGGCATCCGGTCGCTTGTCCTCTCCGCCTTGCGGAAGGACAGCTCGGATTCCATCTCGGCATAGACCGCCTGCCATTGATCGGGGCTCGCCACGCCGAAATACCGGAGAAGCGTCTCCGCCTTCTCCTCGGGTTTGGCGGAGGGAGTCACGTAGCCGAGTTTGGCCATGACCGGATAGGGAAAACGGCGCGCCCACTCCACAAATGCCACGAGTTCCCGCTTGGCTGCCTGGCGGGCTACGTGTTCCCGGTAGTTGGATTCCAACTTCAGCCAGAATCCGGCGGGAACTTGCAGAACCTTTTCGAGGGCCAGCGCAGTGGCATGGGTCACCGGGTCGATGCCCTTGATGATGCGATTGATCGTTTTGTCGCTGATGCCGGCGCGTTCGGCCAGTTCGGCTTGGCTCATGCCGAGAGCGTCCAAACTGTCTTGGAGCGTCACGCCGGGTGCGGTCGCGAAGTCTTCGATGGTGGTGTTTTCACTCATGGGTGTTGGCGATTTCCTGGATGGCGATGATCGTGATGCCGCTCCAATCCCAACCGCCATCGTCCATCCTAGGCTCGGGGTCGTTCCCGGCGGTGAAAATAAGGCGGTAGGGGTGGTAGAGGTCGGCGGAAAACTGGTTTTTGAGATTTCCTTTAAGTTGGTGGATGCGGGCCTGGGGAAGGTTTCTGAGATCTTCGAGGCAGCCCGCCGCCTTGAATTCCGAGATCCGAGCCTCGAAACGTCTGGCCCCATCGGTTCCGAGCTTTCTTTGTCGCTCTTTCCCGTCGGATGCCAGTTTTTCGAGTTTCCTGTTGCTGTATCGAACCTCCATCGCGGCGACGGACCGCTTTAGATTCTTCTTAACGTATCCAGTAAAGAAGTTTTTTCAATTTGTTTCAATGTGTTGATGGATTTTCAAGAATTCCGCACATCCATCTTCCCCGTCACAGCCGCCGAGATGAGTGCACTCCGGCGCTCCTTGAGCAACTCGATGCCCCGCTCCGCCTTCACCTTCAATGGGTCGATCTTCCCGCCCAGGGCCTTGCCCTTCGCTACCTTGAGATGTCCCTTTTGGGGCGTAAGATCTTCGCCCCAAAGGGGCAAAACACGTCAGCCCAGGGCATCGCCCTGGGTTTGGGGATCACAAAGAATTTCTAGCCCTGAAGGGGCGAAACAATGCGGCGGATGGACCTTGGATTTTCAAGAATCCCGCACATCAATCTTCCCGGTGACGGCGGCGGAGATGAGAGCGCCCCGGCGCTCCTTGAGCAACTCGATGCCCCGCTCCGCCTTAGCCTTCAATTGGTCGATCTTCCCGCATTTCTCGTCCAGATGCGCGACGATGGCGCGTTGCTCGGCGAGGGGCGGGAGGGGGAAATTGAAGTCGAGCATGTCAGCAACATTTAAGCTCGCCTGATTGGCTGTTCCGTGCGCGTGAAGATCTAGATGATCTCTGTAACGATCACATTTGAGAAGCATGAAACAAAATCTCTGATCGAGTCTCACTGCGTTCGTAGAAAAAATAACCGTATTTTGATTCAGTAGAAATCCATCGTGTGATGCTGGCACTTCACAAATCTGACCAACCGCAGAATTTTTCACCTCTGGTATGCTTCCAACTGTGCTCAGTATTATGTTTCCCGTTCTTAGCACCGCCTTCGGGTAGATCGTCTGATAGTTGATCGGCAAGTTTGTCCCCGATGGATTAAGAGTTCCATTCTTGATATCACTTGCTTTTACGACCGGGATTCCTTCATCAGTGAAGTCATCTGCTTTGAAAGCAATTCCTTTGCGGGTCTCGATATAATGCGAGAGTTTTGCTCGTTTCCAACCCTCCGGCACCTCCCCCAACCATTCGACCCCGGAGGGTTTGAGTTTGGCGGTGGGGTCGAGTCCCTTGGTGACGGCGTGGCTGATGAGGGCCTGGCGCTTTTCCTTGAGCAACTCGATCAGCCGCTCCTGCTTCGCCTGCAAGGCATCCAGCTTGCCACACTCCCGGTCGAGGAAGGAAGCGATTTGGTGTTGTTCGGGGAGGGGCGGGAGGGCGAACGAATAGCCAGCGACGAAGGTGTCCGAAACCCGCTTTTGTCCACCGGCACCATACATACTGCCCTCCGCGACTTTGCGAAAGGGAAGACCGTGAAGCAGAAAATACAGGAACTCGGGGATGGAGCGCTTGTTGGGCCGGATAGGAACGACCTCGGTAGTTGCGAATCCGATTCCATTATTCAGGCCTCTCGCGATGCAGCCTTTGCCGTTTTCAAAACACGGCGTGATCTTCGCGACTAGCACATCGTTTTCGCGGACATAGGTGTAGCCAGTCAGAACGTCGGCAAGTTGGCGGGTGGTTGAGGTATCCAGTGAACCATCATCGCCCACGGCTTCCATTGGCAGGAATGAAATCTCGGTTTCGGGATCGAGGTGAGAGACTTCGGATTTCGACGCGTTGATCGTCGCAACGTTCTTGATCCTAGAAACCTCCCACCCCTCCGGCACGTCGCCGAGCCACTCGACGCCGGAGGGTTTGTATTTCGGATAGGGTCGGTAGTTGCTCATGGGTTAGGTCGCCCTTTCAGGGCTTGGAAAATGGGGATGGCCACGGACCTAGGGCGATGCCCTAGGCTATCGTAGGTTGCCCCTTCGGGGCGCAGATCGTCCGCCCCAACGGGGCATCCGAAGGTAGCGAAGGGCAAGGCCCTGGATTTGTATTTCGGATAGGGTCGGTACTTGCTCATGGTTCACCTCCTTGCGTGGCCTGTTGTTGGAGCAGGTAGAATTCGTGGAGTTTGCGCTGGAGGAGTTGTTTGTCGGGGAGTTGGGTCTGGTATTCGGCGATGAGGGCCGGGGTGAGGTTGCGGCTCATGGCGTATTCGACGACTTCGGCATCCTTGCTGGCGCAAAGCAGCACGCCGATGGCGGGGTTTTCGTGGGGTTTCTTCACATCGCGGTCGAGCGCTTCAAGGTAGAAGCCGAGTTTGCCGAGGTATTCCGGTTCGAAGCGGCCGACCTTGAGTTCGATGGCGACGAGGCAGTTGAGGCCGCGGTGGAAGAACAGGAGGTCGAGCGCGAAGTCCCGCCCGCCGACCTGAAGCGGGAACTCGGTGCCGATGAAACAAAAGTCGCGGCCCAGCTCGATGAGGAAGTCGCGGAGCTGGAGCAGCAGGCCTTGATGCAGGTCCGCCTCGCTGTGGGCGGCGGGCAGGCCAAGGAATTCGAGCAGGTAGCTGTCCTTGAAGATGGAGAGGGCTTCCGGATGCATTTGTTTCAGCGCTGCTGACACTTTTGGCGGATTGAGCACGGTGCGCTCGAAGAGTGCGCCTTTGAGTTGGCGCTCCAGTTCGCGCTTCGACCATTCTTCCTGAATGGCGAGGCGGAGGTAGAACTCTCGTTCCTCGGGGTGTTTGGATTGGCTGAAAATGATCAGGTTGTGGCTCCATGGCAATTGTCGCGCCAGTGGTGCGACAATTGGATTGTCGCGGTAGGTTTCGTAAAACTGCCGCATTCTTAGCAGGTTGCTGCGCGTGAATCCCCGGAGGCCGGGGTGGGTGGTAGCGATGTGGCGGGCAAGCTGCGGCACCACGCCCTCGCCCCACTCGGCACTGGCAATTTTCCGGCTCAGGTGCTCGCCGACCTGCCAGTAGAGATCGATGAGGGCGGTGTTGACCGCTTGATAGGCGCGCTGGCGGGCGGAGGCGATGAGGTCTAGGATCTCGCGGAAGTCCGGGGACGGAGTGGGCAG
>JBILPN010000261.1:0-5735 GCA_044373865.1 Luteolibacter sp.
GGGTATGGAATTTCGATGAAAGATCGGGTGGTTTCGGTGGTGGGAGAGGGGCGTTGCGTGCCCTTGCGGGTGGCGGGGGATGGTTCTCTCCTGTGCCGGGTGGGACAGGAGCCGGCGGTGATGAAGGATGGGGGGGTGCGCGTGTTTCCGGTGGAGGCAGAGTTTGTGCGGCGGCGTGACGAGGTCTTGCGCTTGGCGTTTCGGCGGGTTTGGCGTGCCTTGAGCGAGCGTTTTTATGATCCGGGCTTGAGTGCGGGAGATTGGGAGAAACTGCGCTTGAAGTATGAGCCTGAGGCGGTGGGGGTGCGGAGTTCGCGGCAGTTTGACCATGTGATGAGTTTGTTTTATGGCGAGTTGAATGCGTCGCATTTGTCGTTGTTGCGGACGCCGTGGCGGGATGAGCCACGGGCGAGCCGGGTGCGAGTTGAGAAGACGGCGCATCCGGGATTGGTGTTTCGTGAGGGCGGGGAGGACGCGCCGTTGGTCATTGCGCGGGTGCTGAGAGGCTCCCCGATTTCCGAGGTGGCGGGTCCGCCGCGCGCGGGTGAGGCGGTGGTGAGAATCGGCGGGGAGGCGGTGGGTAGCCGGACGCCGTTGCATCGGTTTTTCAACGGTGCGGAGGGTCGGCCTTTGCCGGTGGTTTTGCGCGGGGAGGACGGCGTTGAGCGGGTCGTCGAGCTGCGGTGCATCTCGTATGCGCGGGCGCGGAGTTTGGACGAGGCGGCGCGTGAGCGTGAGGCGCGGCGGCGGGTGGCGAAGGCTGGGAAAGTCGTTTACTTGTCAGTTTCCAGCATGAGCCGTGAGGCGGTGAATGCCTTGGAGTTGGAAATTTACCGCGCGTCTTTGGAGGCTGAGGGCTTGGTGTTGGATTTGCGGGATAATGGGGGTGGGCGTGAAGCGGACCGCATGTTGGCGATGTTTAGCCAAGCCGAGCATGCCTTCACGGTGCCGCGAGGAGGTCCGCAGGGGTATCCGCATGCGCGGCGTGTGGTGGCGGCGTGGACGAAGCCGGTGGTGGTGCTTTGCAACCAGAACACGTATTCAAATTCCGAGATTTTTTGTCATGCGATCCAGCAAGCCAAGCGCGCGCCATTGGTGGGGACGGCGACGGCGGGCGGGGTGATTTCTGCGGTGAAAACCTCGATTCCGGACGCAGGTGAGTTGCAGATTCCGTTTCGTGGTTGGTTCGATGCTGAGACGGGGGAGGATTTGGAATTGAGGGGGGCAAGGCCGGATTTTCCAGTGGATTTCACGTTGGAGGATGAGGCGGCGGGGCGGGATCCGCAGTTGGAGAAGGCGTTGGAGATTTTGAAAAAGGCCATGTCTGAGACGAAGCGCCCGCCAGCACCGCGTTGGAGTGAGCGGTGAGGCGGGTGGCGCGAAAAACGGATTTTTAGCGCCGTGCGTAGCGGAATCCGGGAAATGCGCGCACGAGGCGGCGCATTTCCAGCTTCATCAGCGTGGCGGTGACGACGTGCGCTGGGAGGCCGCAACGCTCGATGATGCGGTCCACGGCGGTTTCCTCCGTGGTGACGGCATCAAACACGGCGGCTTCTTCTGCGGGAAGTTCGGGAAGAGCGGCGGCAGGTTCTGCGGGGCTGCTTTGGCGGGCAAAGGGGAGATCGCCGAGGTCGTCTAGAATGTGGCTGGCATCGGCGACGAGGGTTGCGCCGTCGCGGATGAGTTGGTTGCAGCCGGCGGAGCTGGGTTTGTCGATGGGGCCGGGGACGGCGAAGATGGGCTTGCCATATTCTGAGGCGAGGTTGGCAGTGATGAGTGAGCCGGACCATGCGGGGCACTCGACGACGAGCAGCGCGCGTGACCAGGCGGCGACGATGCGGTTGCGCATGGGGAAGGTTTGCTTGTCCGGCGCGGTGTGGAGAGGAAATTCCGAGACGACTGCGCCGTGGCCAGAGGCGATTTTTTCCGCGAGGTGGAGATTTTCCGGGGGGTAGAGTTTGGCCAATCCGGAGCCGATGACCGCGATGGTGCGGCCATTGGCGGCGACGGCGGCCTCGTGTGCGGCGGTGTCGATGCCGCGGGCGAGGCCGGAAATGATGGTGAAACCGGCTTGGGCGAGTTGGTAGGAGAGTTTTTTGGTGGTGTGCGTGCCGTAGGTGGTGGCGCGGCGTGAGCCAACGACTCCGATGGCGTGGCGATCGCGCGCTTCCAGTTTCCCCCAAACGTAGAGGAGGAGTGGTGGGTCGTAGGCGTTGCGGAGTGGGGCTGGGTAGTCGGCATCGTCTTGAGTGACGATGGAAATGCCACGTTGTTCCGCTTCGCGGATCTCGGTGGTGGGATCGGCGTGGTCTTGCCAGGAGCAGAGGATTTTGGCCGTTTCTTCGCCGATGCCATCCACGCGCATGAGGCGGTCCTTGCTGGTTGCTAGAATGGCCGCGGGATCGCCGAAGGCTTCCAGCAGGCGGCGGACTCGGACGGGACCGATTTTAGGAAGAAGGTTGAGGGCGACGAGTGCTTCTTGGTCGGTCATGGGGTGAAATGGCGAGGGGGTGGGAGATTTGAGATTTTTAATAAACGGGGATGGCTTTGGGCGGGGCGTCCTCGACGGGGGTGGCGCGGAGGGGTGCGGGAGTTTCCTCGACGAGTTGAGCGCGTGCGGGATGGATGGGGCAGAGGTCGTTGGGGGCGAGGGCGATGTCTGCGGGGACCTCATCTTGGTAGGCGGTGCCGGCGGAGTGGCAGCCGGGAGTGCTGCGTTGTCCTGAGAGTTTGCAGAGGTCGATGTTGATGAGGTTTGCCTTGCTGTTGAGTTGGCCGGCCTTGTAGCCGAGGCGGTCGGCGGTTTTCATGATATCGACCCAGATTGGGAGGGAGAGAGTGGAGCCGTAGCCGCCGTGGATGGTGCGTTTTGGCGAGTCGAAGCCGACCCAGACGGTGCAGGTGAGATTGGAGGTGTAGCCGGAGAACCAAGCGTCCTTGAAGTCGTTGGTGGTTCCGGTTTTGCCGCCGCAGGGTTTTTCGAAGCCGAGGCGTGTGACAGAGGCGGCGGTTCCGCGAGTTGCGACTTCGTGGAGGATTTTAGAGACAGACCATGCGGAACCCGCTTTGGCGGCGGGGTAGGAAAGTTGGGGTGTGGTGTAGAGGATATTTCCCTCGCGGTCCTTGATTTCCGAAATCAGGTAGGGGCGGTAGCGGATGCCGTCGTTGGGGAACATCGAGTAAGCGGTGGCGACTTCCCAGGGTGATGCCTCCCAAGATCCGAGGAAGGACGAGGGTTGTGCGGGCATGGGGGTGGTGAATCCGGCCATGCGGGCGACCTCCTTGACGCGGGGGATTCCAGCGTAGTTTCCGATGCGGACGGACATGGTGTTGCGGGAGCGGATGAGGCCGTAGGAGATCGGTTGCATGCCGCCGAAGGTTCCGTCTGAGTTGCCGGGGCGCCAGTTTGCGCCGCCTTTGATTTCGCCAGGGAGGATGGGCCCGTCGCTGATGCGGGTGTCTGGGCGGAGCCCTTGGTCGAAGGCGGCGAGGTAAACGAAGGGTTTGAAGATTGAGCCGACTTGGCGTCGGGCTTGGGTTGCGCGGTTGAAGCGTGATTCGCTGGCGTCGCGGCCGCCGACGACGGCGAGGACGGCTCCGGTGCGGTTCTCGATGACGACGGCGGCACCTTGGATGTATTGCGGGTTTTTTCGTCGGGGTTCCGGGACTTCGCGCCATGCGGCGCGCGTTTGGTGAGAGTATCCGGGAAGTCGCTCGGTGGCGCGGAGTTTCTGTTCGAGCACTTCTTCCGATTTTTTTTGGATTCGGAGGTCGATGGTGGTGGTGATGTCGAGGCCGCCGAGTTCGATATTTTCCTTTTCGAGAATGACCTCGAGATCGCGGCGGATGGCGTCCATGGCGTAGGATTCTTGGGCTTCCCTGCGCCATTCGGGGCGGACGGTGACGGGCTCTGCCTTGGCGGAGTCAGCCTCGGCGCGGGTGATGACGCCGGCGGTGACCATGCGCTCAAGGGTGGTGCCGCGCTCGCGGGTGGCGGCTTCCATGGAGCGGAAGGGATTGAATGAGTCCGGGCCGCGGACGATGCCGGCGAGGAGTGCGGATTGGGAGAGGGTGAGTTCTGAGGGGTGTTTTTCAAAATAGATGCGTGCTGCCTCGCCGATGCCTTTGATTTGGCGGCCCCAGTTGATTTGGTTGATGTAGGCCTCGAGGATCTGGTCTTTTTCCATGGCGGCCTCGAGGCGGAAGGCGATGGCAATTTCGAGACATTTGCGGTCGAGTTGGCGTGGGGTGTCGCCGCGTTTTTCGTCGAGTTTCAGTTGGAAGATGTCGGATGCGAGTTGTTGGGTGATGGTGGATGCGCCTTCTTTTTTTCCTTGGAGATTTTTGAAGATGGCGCGGACGATGCCGATGGGGTCGATGGCGCCGTGCCGGTAGAAGCGTTCGTCTTCGCGGGCGAGGATGGCCTTGCGGAAGTCTGGGGAGACTTGGTGGAGTGGGACGATCGAGCGTTTTTCGCCATGGATGCGGCCGATTTCCTCGCCGAGGCGGTCGAGGATGATGGATCGCTCGGGCATGGCGTGGATTTTCATGAGGTCGTAGCGTTGGGCGCGGATGCCGTAGATGACGGCGAGGAAGGTGGCGACGTAGGTGAGGGCGACGATGGGGTAGCCGATGAAGCGGGTGAGGTATTTGAGCGGGCCGCGGATGATGCGGGTGATGAGATTGAAGAGGTGGAAGGGCCAGAGGATGAGGATCGAGAGGGCGCCGGGGCCGCGCGGGCGGGGATTGGCCGTGCGGTCCTTGTGCGCTGGGTTGGCTTCTGACGGGTTGCGTTTTGGCATCTTCGTGATCATGGTAAGCGATCCTGCGGGGCTGATCCATCTTGATTATCGAATCAGACGAACGAGAGGTGCGGTGTCGCTGAGAATTCTGAAGTCATGAAAGTTCAAATTTTTTTCCCGTTGCTGTGTTCTGGGCTATTTTTGTGGCCGGGAGGTGGAGTTTTGCTTGGGAGTGAGCCGGTGCAGGATTTGGGGGATTTGGCGGTGTTGGAGTCGCGAGTGCAGCAAGTTTCGAAAAATGCGATGCCGGCGACGGTGGCGTTGTTGTCTGAGGAGACGGGGTCGTCGGGATCCGGGGTGATTGCGACGGCGGAGGGTTTGATTTTGACGGCGGCGCACGTGGTGCAGGGTGCGGATGAGATTTTGGTGGTTTTCCCGGATGGTAGGCAAGTTCCGGGTGTGGTTCTGGGAGCGAACTATTCCAAGGACATCGCGATGGTGCGGATTAAAGAAAAGGGGCAGTGGCCGTTTGTGGAGATGGGGTCGTCCAAGCCCTTGGTGGCGGGTGACTGGGTGATTGCGCTGGGGCACTCCGCGGGGTTTGATGCGGGCAGGACGCCGCCGGTGCGTTTTGGTCGCGTGGTTTCCAAGGGGCCGGGGAATTTTTTAACGACCGACTGCACATTGATTGGTGGAGACTCGGGCGGTCCATTGTTTGACCTGGAGGGGAAAATTGTCGGGATCAATTCGTCGATTGGCTTGTCACTGACGAATAACAATCATGCGGGCATTGATGGATTTAAGGACGATTGGAAGCGGATGCTGGCGGGTGAGGCGTGGGGGAAGTTGTCGATGAATCCCTTGGCGAATCCGGAAATGCCGGTTTTGGGCATTGAAATGGGCTTGTTGCGGCGGGGCAAGGGGGTGCCGGTGGTGGGCGTCGTCGCGCAGTCGCCCTCCGCGGCGGCGGGGGTGCGGATTGGAGATGTGATT
>JBILPN010000262.1:0-5701 GCA_044373865.1 Luteolibacter sp.
TACTCCTTGATCCTTTTGACTTTAGGGTCCGAATGAAGGCTGGAAAATTTCCGTTGAGTCCCTCGACTCCAGCCGTCATAGCCATAAGTTTGATCGAAAACTGCGACCAATCGTTGCAAGACTAGAAGAACTTCTTTTGCACCAGCCTCACATTCTGATAGCTTATACGTTCGGATACCGTGAATAAGTTGATTCCGCATGTATGAGAAACCAGTTTTCTCATATGATTATGTGAGCATTTAGGACAGCAACTACTGCTTTTCCCGCTGCAATTGCTGCTGTTTGAGCAAACTTCTTAGCAACATCAGCAAAAGCCTCCTTCATTGCATTCTGATTTTTTTCAGCTTTCGCCTTTTCATACCCTAACTCAAACAATTTCAGTGCGTTTTTGTCAAAACACGAATCAAGAACTTGAAACAATCCTGATGCGTCAACTTTAATAATCTCAGTATTAAACGAATGATCAAAAATTTGTTGGTGAATTTTAAGCTGCCCTTGCAGCCAATTCTTGGCGAGTGAGTCCTCAATGATCAGGCAGATTCTATTGCCATCAGCCTCAAGACTCGCTTTGCTCAGTGCTGCGAGCAGTCGACCCATTGCTTGATCTTCAATACGCCCACCGAACTTAAGTGCTGCATCGTAGCGAAGCTTCTTGATCTTCCCAACTGGGGTCCTTAGTTGCTCGCTAACTAATTGATTGCTCAATGCTGCCATGGGTGCAGATCCAGTCAGGCCATATTGATCAAGCAAATGCATCACCAGCGCATCAATCTCGGACTTCGGTAAAGATCCTAAGCCAAACTTCAGATAATTAGCCAGAAACTCGGTGGCGAAGTATGCCATAGGCTCTTTCATGGGTTTTTTAGTCATAAAAAATATTTGCGGGAGGCTTAGATCTTGAATGATTTCCGCTTAAACTAATGAATTCGTAGAGTATGCTACGAAGCATATGAATCTTACGGCTAGAATTTTTCTGTGATGCCTTACAGCCTGTTAAGCTGGCACACTCCCCAGTGATTTGAAGCATGCCGCTGTTTGCTGTTTTCGTGGCGTGACGGAGGTTCTGCGCTCTTGGGCATTTACCGCGGTGATTGCGCTTGGATGCTGCGACGGCGTCTTGCCAACAACAGCACTCCCGTCGTGGCTAGCAAAAGCGAGCTGGGTTCGGGAATCACCACGGGATCGGGTCCGCCACTTGAGCCTGTACCGCCGGCGTCGCCGTCGCTCTCATCCTCTTCCTCTTCAAAGGAACCGTAGAAGTTGCCGTCGTAGCCGGGCAAATGAACTTCCGAAGTGGTTGTTAGCGAATCTGCAAAAATGGATCCATCGATGTTCGCCCGGGAGCTCACGGCGGCGTTGGGTGCGAGCACTTGGCCCATCATGTTCTTCGAGTCGAAGTTGACACTCTTGGCTTCATAGAAATTCCAAACCACCCGGCTGCGCGTGTCCGTCTTGGTGAAGCTTCCCACCAGATTGCCATATTGCCAATTGATAGAGCTTCCGCCGACGTTGATGACTACATCCGTTGCGCCGTTGAGAAAAATATCCGCCTGTTGGACCCTCTGATTTCCGAAAAAATCCGAGCCTTGAATGTCAAAAACCGCCAAACCGTTTTCGTCCGGGCTGGCATTAAAATTGAACGGTCCAGGCTGCGAGCCCGGCGCGGTCACCTTGCTATTCGTCTCCAAGGCGGCAAGGATTTCACTCGCCTTGGTGAGTTCGTCAATCACCTCGGAGTAATCCAACTTCGGGTTCCGAATCAAAGCTCCCCCGCCATTGAAATTTACGGTCCGCGAGAGAGACCCGCCGAGCTCCAAGCTTCCGGCGTTCAAATTGATCGGATTGCCGCGAAGGATATCGCCCGCCACCACCAGAGTGGGGTCGGAGGAATTGACTTCCTTCTGCAGCTTGATCGCGAAGTTGCTGCTGTTTTGCCCCGAAAGATTTCCGCCGACGAAAGTCCGGCCTTCCACATCCGAGTTTGTTGAGAAATCGCCACGCGTTAGAACCGAATGGTTGCCGAGTGATGACAGATTCTGAGCCTTGGCCATGGTGCAACACGTGGCAATCAAGCCACATGCCACAGCAATAGCCCGGGGGGAGCGGGAGCTTTGCATAAGATTCAGGGGGAGTGTGCCTTAGGCCAAGAATGACCTAGGAACGCGCGATCGGTGAGCCACGGGTGGACACACCACAAGCAAAAATTCAGGCGTTTGCAAAAAAAACCAGAATTTTCCAAGAATTTCCCAAGCCAAGATCGCCGATCGCTCGGCCGTTCAGGGCTTGGCCCGCCATTGCTTGTCGGCGAAATCCATAAAATGCAGCCAGTCGCTCGTCGCCAAATCGTGCTTGCCGGTTCGCAAATGATACCCGATGCCGCCCTCGTGTCGGGCCGTGTCCGGAGCCGGCATTTCCGCCGCCCCCACCCCTTGCTTGCCGAAAAGTTCAAAAACCCGCCCGGCACGGACACACGATTCAAACTCGCTCGCCGGGTCCGCCCATGGGTCTTGCGTGGCGCTTGCGACGTATAGCAAACGCGGCGCGATCAAGCCCAGCAACTGGTGTTGATCCACCGGCAGCTCGTCCTCGCGCTCGCGGAATTGCTGAAAATTCTCGCAGAACCAGTAAGGAAACTTCGTGGTAATGTTTGAAACTCGTTCGCCTTGTTTGGTGCGCGAGAGCGCCGCCCCGCCACAACCCGAATTGTTGCTGATCACCAGCGAGAACCGCAGATCCTCAGCGCCAGCCCACAAGGCCGCCTTGCCAGCACGCGAGTGCCCCACGATCGCGACCCGCCTGGAATCCACCGCCGAGTCCGTTTCCAGATAATCCATCACCCGGCTCGCCCCCCAGCCCCAAGCCGAGAGCGCGCCCCAAGCATTCTTCGCCCGCGCTTCCTCGCCCAAAACGCTGCGCACCCCCTCCTTGAATCCATCTGCACGATCCGGATCCACCTCGTTAAAATCAAAAGCCACCGTGCCATAGCCCCGCTTGATGATCTCCCGCACCGGCCAATCCCCGCCGGCATTTTCAGGTTCATCCGGATCGGGTTTACGGAAATTGATGAGTAAAAAAGTCGCCACCGGTGCCTTCGCCGCATTCGGCGTGAGCAGCACGGGTCGCAAGGAAATGCGCCTCCCCTCCTGGGAAATTGTGATTTCAATTTCCTTCAAGGTTGCGCTGCCATCGAGCGCCTGCGGATCGCAGCGCAGCAGCTTCACCGCAAGATCCGCGGGTTTTCCCGTCGGCCTGAAACCATAAACCAGCTCACGAAAATGCTGCAAAGTCGCTGGCCGCACCGACTCTTGCCACCGCTCGGCGGAGCGTGCCACGCCGCCCCCCGGCAGCGCCAGGGGATCCGGCATCGCAGCCGACAAGGGACTTGCCAACGCTGTCGCCACGGCGCAGATCTTGAAAAATTGGGTTTGCATCATGCACCCCCGATCCAAGCCGTGCGACCGGCCGACCACAAGGAATTACCTTCCGCCTTTTTTCACCCAAGAATCCTTGAGCGCGACCGTGCGATTGAAAACCGGCTTCTCGCCCGAAACGTGATCCTCGGCATCTGCGATAAAATATCCCGTGCGATCGAACTGACAGGAAAATCCGGGTGCAACCCCGGCGAGCGACGGCTCAATTTTCGCTGAAATCACCTTGAGCGACTCTGGATTCAGCACGCTGAGGAAACCGCCCTCCGCGCCATCCGGATCTTCCACCGTGAAAAGCCGATCATAAATCCGGACCTCCGCGTCCACTCCCGTCGCGCAGTCCACCCAGTGAATGGCCGCCTTGCACACAACACCCTCCGGCGCATCCACCCCGACCGTGCCCGGCAGGATCTCAGCGAGAATCTTGGAAATTTCGCCTTCGGGCGACTTCTCAAACCCGGTGCACCGGATGATGTGCCCGCCCTTCAGACGGACACAACGGTCCGGCGCCAAGCGGTGAAACTTCTTCTCCGGAATTTCCATAAAATCCTCACGCTCAATCCACAACTCCGCAGACATCGGAATCTCACGCTCACCCATCTCCGGATTCTGCGGGTGGTTCGCGACTTGCGCCGCGTCCAGCGCCTCGACTGACGCATTCACCAAGACAAGCTTGACCGGGTCCATCACCGCCATCCGGCGCGGTGCCGAGTGATTTAGAAAATCCCGCACATCAAACTCCAACAAAGCCACATCCGTCGTGCCATTGAACTTCGTGATGCCGATGCGCTTGCAGAAATGACGGATTGCCTCCGGTGGGTAACCGCGCCGACGAAGCCCAGAAATCGTCGGCAAGCGAGGATCGCTCCAGCCCTCCACATGCCCACCCTGCACCAACTCCAACAGCTTGCGCTTGCTCATGATGGTGTAGCTAAGATTGAGCCGTGCAAACTCAATCTGCCGCGGCCGCGATGGCACCGGGCAATGCTCGATAAACCAATCATACAGCGGCCGGTGATTCTCAAACTCCAAAGTGCACAACGAATGCGTGATATGCTCCAAGGCATCCTCCAGGGGATGGGCGAAATCATACATTGGATAGATACACCACGCGTCCCCGGTGTTGTGATGGTGCGCGTGCATGATCCGATACAAAACCGGATCGCGCAAATTCATGTTGGGCGACGCCAGATCAATCTTCGCCCGCAGCACACAGTCCCCTTCCCGGAACTCGCCGGCCCTCATGCGTGCGAACAAATCCAGATTCTCCTCAACGCTCCGCGAGCGCCCGGGCGATGGCACGCCAGGCGTCGTTAGATTCCCCCGCCCCACTCGCATTTCTTCGGCAGACTGCTGCTCGACATACGCCTTCCCCTGCCGGATCAAATGCACCGCGCAATCATGGAAAAACTCGAAATACTGACTCGCGAAATACAAGTCATCCCCCCAGTCAAACCCGAGCCAGCGCACATCCGTCTTGATGCTCTCAACATACTCGACCTCCTCCTTTTCCGGATTCGTGTCATCGAAGCGAAGGTGGCACTTTGCCCCAACTTCGCCGTGCTCCTCCGCGATGCCGAAATTTAGGCAAATCGACTTCGCATGACCGATGTGCAAATACCCGTTAGGCTCCGGTGGGAAACGGGTGATCACGGTGGCGTGCTTGCCAGTTGATAGGTCGTCGGCAATGATCTCACGAATGAAATCAAGCTTGGCGTGCGGGGTGTTGGAATCAGACATTTGGAAAGTTGGGAGAGTGAGGATCAAAGATGAATTTCTGAGCGATTAGAACCCTCAGATAGAGCAACGAGCGAGCGATGCTTCACCGCGCGAGTTCGTCAAGCAAGGCTTGGTTGAGCCGGATGCCAGCCTCGAAATTCGTCACCGGGAAATTTTCATTCGGCGCGTGAATTTGTGCGTCCGATAGAGCGAGGCCAAGCAGCAAGGTATCCACGCCCAGAATCTCCCGGAACGTCTGCACGATCGGAATGCTGCCGCCCTCACGAATCAAGACGGGATCCGCGCCGAAAGACTTGCGCAAGGCCGACTGAGCCGCCAGCCCGAATGGCGAATGCGGGTCCGTCACGTAGGGATTGCCATCGTGACCGACGAGCACCTCGACCGACACGCCCGGCGGGCAATGCGCCACCATGTGCGCTTGGACCCGCTGCATGATGTCCGCCGCGCTTTGGTCTGGCACCAGGCGGAACGAAAGTTTGGCGAAAGCCTCCGCGGGCAAAACCGTCTTCGAGCCCTCGCCCTGGTAACCGCCG
>JBILPN010000263.1:0-5689 GCA_044373865.1 Luteolibacter sp.
GTGATCACATCCAGCTCACGGAACAAACGTGTGAGAAGCGGATAGGTCACTTCATTGTAAACCATGAATCCGGTATCCACAGGAACCACCGACTCTCCCTCAGGGACCATGACTGTGTGCGAATGCCCGCCAATGCGCGCATCTTTTTCAAACACCGTGACATCATGCCTGCGACTCAGAAACCACGCGGAAGCCAGTCCTGAGATGCCACTTCCAACAATTGCGATGCGTTGCCGGATCATGCGCTGCGACGTTGCACGGGTTTCCCGGTGATTCCCTCCTCAATAACCGCCTTGGGAACCGGGCGTAAGTCCCAGATCAAGCCCATCCATGATAGCGCTTTCAAACCGTAGTAAGTGAGATCCATCTCCCACCACTTGAAGCCCTGCCTCACGGAGTGCGGGTAGCGGTGGTGGTTGTTATGCCAACCCTCGCCCAAGGTGATGAACGTGAGCAACCAACTGTTGCGGCTGTCATCATCCGTCTCATAACGGCGGCGGCCCCACACGTGCGCCAGTGAGTTGATGAACAAGGTGCCATGCAACAACACCGTCGTGCTGATGAAAAAGGTCCAAATGAAAAATTGGCCCATGCTCACTCCCAGCGCTGGAAAAAAGTTTTCCAAGACCCAACCCGTTCCTAACATGCACAAGCCATACGCGAAAGGCACCGTCTGGTCATAACGATTCAAGAACACCAACTCCGGATAGCGGCACAAATCCGGAATCGATTTATACGCCGTCGGAAAATTCTTCATCGAGGTGAGCCAACCAATATGCGACCACAGAAATCCACTGACCACGGGCGAATGAATGTCCTGCTCGTGATCCGAATGCTTGTGGTGATGGCGATGCGTCGCCGCCCACCACAGCGGGCCACGCTGCATCGAGCTATTGCCTAACACCGCAAACAAAAATTGCATCACGCGCGAGGTCTTGAAGGTCTTGTGTGAAAAATACCGATGGTAAAATCCCGTGATGGCGAACATCCGGATGAGGTATAGAAAAACCGCCGCTCCCACGGAAACCGGACTCACCCCGACCCATAGCACCGCAAGACACCCGAGGTGCAAGAAGATGAATGGAAGCGTCCGCTGCCAATTCACTTTCTCCGGCAACTCGGACGGATCAGGCAGCCCTTCACGCCTGTAGTCAGAATCCAACCACTGGCAAATCGTTAGGACGAAGACGTTCCATGCGCCCGTCGGCTTGCCAGAAGATGTCGCACTGCTGGGTTTCATCAATTTTTCTCAGAGTTTGATTCAAGTTTTTTCCGGATGAATCCAATGATTCCGCCCGCACCCGGCAAGTGGGCGAAGAAATTTTTCCCAGAATCCCAGAAGTCACGGTGCAGGGCGACTTTGCCTTCTCGGTTGAAGCGGACCTGGCTGACTCCGACGGATTTGACCGGCTTGCCGCCGCTCAAGGCAGGCGCGGAGAAGGTCATGGTCCAGCGAATGTAGAAGTCCTCACCCGAGCGCGCGATGTCATCGATGACGAGTTGATAGCTGGTCATGGTGTCACTGGTTTTTGCGAAGTAAGATTCAATTTCTGCAGCGCCATGATGCACCACCAGCGTGTCGTCAAGATAGGCATCCGCCGCATACACTTTCAGCGTGTGATCCCGGATGTAGGTCTTGTCGTCAATTTTTTGGAGAAATTCCGTGAAGCGCTCAAGCGCCGCCTTCTCCGACACGCTGCCCACCGCGAGCTTGCTGGGCGGCAACTTTTCCAAGCGGCGCTCATAAGCTTCCACCTCGGCCTCAGTCTGGTTAGGCAAGGCTTGGATGGTCAAAAAGACGGCAACCGCGACCCAGGCGACGAGCAGACCTGCGATAAAGGTCGAAATTGGGTGATTCAATAGGGATAGGCTCATCGTTGCTGGTTTCCTCGCTGTGCATCTCAGACCGCGCAAGGGCAAATCGACAGGAATACCGATTTCAAACTCCCCTTAAACACCTCCGCTGCACCGACAGGCTGCCTGAAATTTCTCAAAACAAAAGAATTTCCAGCGCCGGACATCCCACATTTCTGACAAAAAAACCGCACCCGGGCGCTCCGGGTGCGGTGGAGTGAGTGGCCGCTTGGGCGGAAATATCACTTCGCCTGACGCGCCGTGGCCTTAAGCCGCAGTGCGTTGAGGGCGATAAATCCGGTGGCGTCATCTTGATTGTAAGCCTCTTCTTGGCCGCCTTCCATGGTCGCAACTGCCTCAGAATACAGGCTGTAGGGCGAGCGGCGACCCGCTTGCATGACGTTGCCCTTGTAGAGCTTCATGCGGACTTCCCCCGTCACGGTCTTTTGCGTTTCCGTCACAAGCGCCTGAATTGCAACGCGCTCCGGCGCAAACCAGAACCCGTTGTAAACCAATTGGGCATACTTCGGAATCAGGCTGTCGCGAATGTGCATCGACTCGCGATCAACCACGAGCGTTTCCAGATCCCGGTGGGCGGCGAGGAGAATGGTGCCGCCGGGAGTTTCATAAATCCCGCGGGATTTCATGCCGACAAAGCGATTTTCCACGATGTCCACGCGCCCGACCCCGTTGCGCCCACCAAGAAGATTGAGCACGCGCATCACGCCATAAGGGCTGAACAGGGCATAAGCATCTTGCTGGCCAGTGGACTTGACGTCGCCAAGTTCGCTCAAAATTGCCTCAAGATTCTCGTGTTGAATGCCGATCGCATTGCCCTTTTCAAACAGGATTTGCACGTATTCCGCACGGTCCGGCGCATCTTCCGGCGAAACCGAAAGCACATACATGTCGCGGTCTTCCGGCGTGGTCGCGTCATACCATGGGTCTTCCATGGCACCGGCCTCAAAGGAAATGTGAAGTAGGTTCCGGTCCATCGAATACGGCTTTTTCATCGAGGCCTTGATGGGGATGTTGTTCGCCTCCGCGTAGGCAATCATTTCGGCACGACCTGGAAATTGTGCGCGGAAGGATGCGTCGCGCCATGGGGCGATGCACTTGACGTTTGGCGCAAGCGCAGCGGCGGACAACTCGAAGCGGACCTGATCATTGCCCTTGCCGGTGGCCCCGTGCGCAATCGCATCAGCCCCTTCGGCCAAGGCGACATCGATCATGTCTTTGGTGATGCACGGCCGCGCAATCGAGGTGCCAAGCAGGTAGCGCCCTTCGTAAATCGCACCCGCTTGGATCATCGGGAAAATGTAGTCGCGCGCGAAGTCCTCCTTCAAGTCGCCGATGAAGCACTTGGAGGCACCGGTGCTGAGCGCTTTCGCCTCCAGACCGTCGAGCTCATCCCCTTGGCCGACATCGGCACAATACGCGATGATTTCGGCATTGTACTTTTCCTTCAGCCAAAGAAGAAGAACGGAGGTGTCCAGCCCCCCCGAGTAGGCAACGAGAATTTTCATGTGGCCGGCAGGCAAGCATGAAGCAGCGGAGCGGGCAAGGCGAAGAATTGGCACATGATACAATTTCAATCCGTAAAATGACTGAGCCTTCCCTTGAACAAAAGTTGTCCTTGGGCGAAATCCCGCTTAAAATCACCACCGCCCGCAATATGTCCACAAACCCATCCACCGCTTCGTGCGCTTTTCGTGATTGCCGCACCGCGTCCTATTGCGCATTCTAAGCCAGCTCTGGATCATGGAAGAACGCTACGAAATTCGCGAAAAAATCGGCCAAGGGGGACTTGGCGCGGTCTATCGGGGATACGACACGAGGATGCACCGCGAGGTCGCCATCAAGCGCATCTCCGCCGCGAATTCCGACCCCGCGCTCCAAGAGGAATCAACCCGCCAACTCATCAAGGAAGCCGGCGCGCTCGCCTCACTGCAACATCCTCACATCGTCACCGTTTACGATGTCGGATCGGACGAGGATGGTCCCTTCGTGGTGATGGAATTGATCAGCGGAAAAACTCTGGATGAACTCATCGAACGCGCGCCTCTCACGTGGGCGGACTTTCGCGAACTCGCGCTGCAAACGGAGGAGGCACTCATCGCCGCTCAAGAACTCGACCTCATCCACAGCGACATCAAGCCCTCAAATCTGATGCTCGCTTGGCTCCCTTCCGGGAAATTTCAGGTGAAAATCGTCGATTTCGGGCTCGCCACGCTCACCCAGTCTCAATCGATGGAAGAATTGCAGGAAATTGAGGCGGTTTTCGGCTCGATTTTCTTCATGGCCCCCGAGCAATTCGAGCGGGTTCCCATCGACGCGCGGACCGACATGTATGCGCTTGGCTGCGTATTTTACCAAGCCCTGACCGGAGTCTATCCATTCAAGGGCGAGACTGGGCACGAGGTGATGGTCGCGCACCTTCAACACCAAGTCGTGCCGCTCCAAGATCTGCGAACCGATCTTCCACGTTGGGCCTGCGACTGGATCATGTGGCACATCAACCGCCAGCCGCAGGACCGTCCAGAATCCGCACGCCGAGCGCTCCAAGTTTTCCTGCAAAACGACGCAATCGTGCAGCCGCCGCAAGGCCAAGTCCGGCCAAAACCCATCACGGTCGGCCCGCCACGCTCGCGGAATGCCACGCCCACCCAAGGCCACTCGCCAATCCAGATCCGCTCGGAAGCACCGCGCACGGCCACCGCGCCGCAACCGCTCTTGCCGCCCGAAGGCTTTAAACCAAGCCTTTACAATGAACCGCCAGCCCCAGTCGCGACCTTAAGTCCGCCGCCCACACCCTCAACCAAGCTCCCGCACGCGGCTCACACGCACGCCTTAGCCTCGAAAAAAAAGCGCTCAGGAGTCGGCAAGATCCTCGCTCTGGCCGGCGTCTTCATCGCGCTCGTCGCCGCACTCGCCGTGGTTTTCCTCAAGCACCAAAGCGACACCGCGAACTTGCGCAGATTCGCGGAAATCCTCACCCTGGCGGAAACTCCCGGCAGTTCGGAGATCCCGCTTTCCGGCCCAGAGATCGACCAACTCCTCACCCGCCTCGAAAATGCAGAAACCGAGGAAAAGCGGAAAACCCTCCAACACGCACTCCGCCGCGCCAGCTCGACGGATGGCACCGACCTCTCAGCTGTCCTCACTCGCTTCGCCACTCAAAGCGTCCAACTCCTGCCCGAAGTCCGCGCCGAGTTCATCACGGAAGTGCTCGCCCCGCATGCGGATCCGGCGATGGTTGCCTCGCTCACCGAGTTTGCCCGCTCGACCAATGACACACGCTCGGCAGTCGCAGCATTGGCCGCCATCCGCAACAGCGCCGGCGACGCACAATTCGAAGCGCTCCTCACCGCGACTCAATTTCACCCAAACGAGGCCATCCGCCAAGCCGCGGCCGACACCGCAGGGGAAATCCTCCGCAAAAGCCCAAAGCGCTCCGAACTCTCTCAACTCGTCAGCGCCGCGCTGGCCAATGCTCCAAACCCGAAAACCCGCGAGGTGCTGCTGGCGCTCCAAAAATCTGCAAGTCCTTGAGCCCAAGCCATCACGGGGAATAAACCACCACTGGCCCCACGCCGCTTCCCTGCACGCGGCGCAGCTTTTCCACCGCCTTCCGCAGACCTGCCGCCGCCGCCAGCGCTTCTTCCATGGTGCTCAATTTGGAGAAACTCACTCGCAAGCTGCTCTTTGCACGCGCCTCCGGAATCCCCATCGCCAGCTGGACATGCGATGGCTGCTGCTTGCCTGTCATGCACGCCGAGCCGGCGGAACACGCGATTCCTGCCTCGTCCAACAAGATCAGGAGACCCGCCGCATC
>JBILPN010000264.1:0-5668 GCA_044373865.1 Luteolibacter sp.
GCAGCACCTCCCGCTCCTGTGCGAGCCTCGGTAAGCGCCGTGGTGAACTCCGGGCGTGCATGGCGTTATACCATCGACAATCCCGGACTGGGATATTCTGAAGCTCCCGTGGTCACAATCGACACTCCTCCACCCCCGGTGCAAGCGACTGCAAGCGCAAACCTCTCCGCTGGAGGTGTTGTTAGCTACACGATTACGAATCCCGGAAAGGGATACCAGTTCTTGCAGTTTGCACCGGCACCGCTCGTCAGCATCGCCCCACCGCCAGCTCCGACGACAGCGCTGGCAACGGCTTTGATGACCAATGGCCGAGTCACCGCGGTCAACGTGACGAATCCCGGAACCGGCTACGTCGCGGCTCCCACCATCAGCATCGCCCCGCCACCAGCGAATGTGCGGGCTACCGCCACCGCCACGGTGAGCAATGGCGCGGTCACGGGTTTCTCCATCAATAGTCCAGGCAGCGGCTATGACACGGCACCCGTGGTTTCGATCGAGCCTCCACCACCGCTCGCAGGAACCTCCACGCCAAAGCCTTTCGTTCTGCGCACGCTGCTTCATCTATCAGATAACAATGTCACCAGCCTCCTTCCCCAAGTTTATCTGGGCCAGTTAGCTACGGCTCCCAACGACGTCGGACTTTGCACAGACGAGTCCCGCTTGAAACAAAATGCCTTGGCGAGTGCGCAGCGCTTCAGCTCCGCGCACATGCCGCTGGATACGGTGATCACCGCAGGTTCCGGCAGCATCGGGGTGGGTGAGACTCTCACACGCACCATCCGCATTGCTTACAATGATCCGACAAACCCCTTCGTGCATGCCTATCACCCGGACCACGACAACAAGAGCGCCCGCGGTGCTCCCTTGCCTGAGGGAGTGCGCGAGTCGCCCGATATCACCCGCGAGTGCACGTTCGTCTTTACCGCATCCCCGCCTGCTGGCAGCTCGGCGACTATCGGTTGGGGAAGCAGCATCCTCGGCGGAACTTACACCGAGACCATCACCGGGCTGCACAAAGAGCCGCTCGTGCTTTCCGGAATCTTTGAACTGCGTAGGGCGTCTGAAATCGGAACTCTGACACGCTGAAACCCTCGTCCATCCCTCTCGTCCTCAGACACCACTTCATCCATCCCACCTCTATGAAAAAGTCCGCCCTGTTCGTTGCCTTCTTATATCTAGCCACTGGCGCGCTCCAAGCCGATGTTCCCGCGTTTCTCAACTATCAGGGAAAGGTCTATGACTCCAGCGGACTCCCGATCGGTGCCACCGGCACGGCATCCGCCCCCGTAGCAAGCCCGGTCAACCGCAAGGTCATTTTCCGGATCTTTGACGCTGTCACGGGAGGCAATCGCTTGTGGACCGAGGAGCAGACGGTGACGATTTCATTGGGTGAGTTCAGCGTATTGTTAGGCCAGGGCATCGACGCGACAGGAACCGCATCTTCGGAAAGCCGCCCGACCATTGAGTCGGTCTTCACCTCGGGAAGTGCCAACCGCTATTTGGAGCTGACGCTGGACAATGGAGACAATGCCATCACGGCGGCGGATGTGCCGATCGCCCCGCGCCAACAGATCACCACCACGGCTTACAGTTTCCGGGCGAGATCGGCGGATAGCATCGCCGGGGCCTTGGATCTGGCGATCACGCCTCTATCGGGTTCCGCATCGAATCATGGCCTCGGTTGGTATGGCACGGGCCGCTTGTTCGGTGGTGTCGCCATCGATGGACCGGTCCTATATGGCAATGCGGGCGGTGCTTTGGGATCAAACACCAATGGCAGCTACAACACCGCGTTGCGCTGGAACGGAGCCGGCCAGGTGGGCGTGGGAACCGCGACTTTGGCGGGCGCCGCAGCTTCCAGCAAATTGGTCCTGCAGGGCAATGATGGATCCACCCCTGCCCAACAATTGGTGATCCGCGGCGAGACGGACACGAACAAGCGGCTTCTTTTCGGATTCGATACCACTCTCAATCAGGCAAGCCTCCAGTCCTACTCGACATCCACTCTGGGTGCCGGTTTGGCGCTCAATCCTCAAGGCGGGAACGTCGGGATTGGCACGTCTGCCCCTGCGGCAGGCCCGAGGCTCAACATCGCCGACGGCGCAATCAACACAGGTCGCTTCGCATCGATGCAAATTGTCACCGCAGGCAGCGGGGCATCCTACCCCCAACTGGCTTTGGTTAGGAACAGTTGGCACGCGGCAGGCCTAGGACACAAGCAGGACTCCAACGTTTTTGGTTTCGGAAATACAGTCTCCGCGTTCGATCCGAACTTTCTCGCGATCAATCCGGCGGGTGGCAACGTGGGAATCGGCACCAGCAATCCATCGTCGAAGCTTCACATCAACGGCGGGGATTTAAGAATTGAAAACACCGCGAACCCAAGCATCGCGTTGGCATCCGGTGTCGGTTTCGCCAACCTTGCCTACGTCACCGCTGCCGGTTCCTACTCCGCCTCGGCGCAAGCGGGTGATACCGTCTTGCGCACCTTGACGGGAAGTCTGCACTTGCAGTCGGGAGGTCAGCTGGCAGGCCTCACGGTCAGCGCTTCGAACAACGTCGGTATTGGCACTTCGACTCCCGGCACGAAACTTTCCATCGCCGATGGAGTGGCGGCAGACAATACCCGTTACGGCTCCTTGCAGATCACTCGCGAGGCCAGTGGCCACGCGGCTGCTCACATGGCGTTTGTGCGTTCCGGCAACAATGCGATTGGCATGGGCTATGGTCGAAGCAGCAGTAGCTTCGGAATCGGCGAGGCGTCGACTGGTGCTTTCTCTCCAAATCTTCTCGCGATCGAAACCGACGGCACGACCCGGATCGGATCCTCTTCAACTCTGGCGAAGCTGAACATAGGATCTAAATTAGCAAACTTTGATTCCTTCGGGCGCCTAACCACCAATGGTGGAAACGATGACAACAGCAGTTATAACGCCCAGCTCTCGATCAATGCCAGCGGCCATATCCTTGCCTTTCAATTCGATGTTTCCTCAGATGTTCGTGTGAAAAAGGATTTGATGGTTTCCAAGGGAGCTGCCGATCTGGAAGCACTGCTCGGCATTGAAATCACCAACTACCACTTCAAGGATTCCATGAACCTCGGCAGCACCCCGCACAAAAAAGTCATCGCTCAGCAGGTCGAGTCGGTTTATCCTCAGGCTGTCACGAAAGGCAGGGGCGAAATTCCGGATATCTATCAAAATGCTCCCGTTCGCGATGGCTGGGTGGAAATCAACAGCGATCTGAACGTGGGCGAACAAGTGAAGCTCGTCTATCCAAAGGGTGAGTCCGTGGTGGCCGTGCTCGAAGTGAAGCCAGGAGCCTTCCGTCCCGACCTGAACTTGGACGGTGACACTGTCTTCGTCTACGGCCGCCAGGTGGAAGACTTCCGCCGCGTGGATTATGACGCGATCGCCATGCTCAACGTCTCCGCCACCCAACAAATCAAGCGGGAAAAAGATGCGGAAATCGAGGCGCTCCGGGCGGAAAACTCCGAGCTCCGTGAACAACTCGACGCGCTTCGCATGATCACCGCTGACTTGCAGGAACGGGATGATGTCCGAGAATCACGCATGCTCGCCATCGAGCGCTCCTTGGATGGTGGACTGGCCGCACCCAAAACGGTCTCGATCAAGGCCACGAATCTCGCCCGCTAAATTAGCCGCTTCTCCCCACCCTCTGCCATGAAGATCCGGCTGTTCCATCTCACCGTCATCGTCAGCAGTCTTTTGCTGTGTCCGCAGATTCGCGCTCAATACGAACTGAAGGCGGGCAATTTCAACAGCATTTACGCGCCCTACACCGCTGCCGGTGCCCCAGCCACTCCGGCCGGCCCACCAACCGGAAGCAATCAGGCGACGCTTCCCACGACCTTGAATTCCAACTTCCGCGGCATGGGGCAGGTCGCCGGTTCATCCTCGATTCAGGATTTCACTCCTAACGATGGAACTCCCGGTGCCATTCCGGCAGCCTTCGGCGATCGTTTCCCGTCCACTCCGGACAACTCCGTGGTTCTCGGACGCAGCACAGTCGGCGGCAGCTTTGCCTCCGGTGTGCCGCGCTACTTCATGGGCGACGTCATCACGCCGCCGCTAGTCATGGCGGACGGGATCACGCCGGCACCTGCCAACTATTGGCGGGCCAAGCCGGTGGCACCCGGCGAATTGTTGAGCCTCGCCGGCGGCGCGGCCGTGCCTGTTCCCGCCTTCAGCGTGAATGTGGTTTCTTCCAGCACCTCATCGAAACAAGTTACGGTGGCTTCGGTCACCAGCGGAGTCGTCGTCGGGGCGACCCTTCTAGGCCAGCCTATCACCACCATCACAGGCACGATTCTCACCCTCGGGGGCAATGCCAATCAAACAATCTCCGGCAACGAGAGCGTCGTGGTGACTCCGGCATTGTCCTACTATTACAGCCCACATGCGGAAAAGGTCCTTGCCGCACAGCCAGGACGGGTTTCGATCACCTGGGTGACTCTTGCTCCGCTTGCCGGCCACTATCAAGTCCTGTCGGAGACCTTTGCGGTTTCATCCAACACCTCGGCACCCGTGAGGACCATCTACTGGACCGAGGGTGGCTTCGACGGACCGAGAGTGCAAATCACCGATAGCCGGATCAGTACTGTAAACCCGGTATTCTATAGCACCGTGCCGAAGGCGGTGGCGCAGGAGGTATCTATCCCGGGAAACGATCCTGCCATTTCGAACCTCACGACGTTGACGTTTGAGAAATTCAAAGGCGTCGGTCAACTCCAGGCATACAATGTGGAGGGCCGGATCCTGATTGAGTATCTAGGTGGCGTGCGTCTTGGTGCAAATGTTTATGAATACCTCGGTTCCGAAGTGGTGGACATCAAACGCACTCCAGATGTGAACTTCACCACCACCTATCTCGGCCAGGAAATCCGACCACATGATGGCGATGCATCCTTGGTGGCGTCCCCCGTTCTTAACAGCGACTCCACCTCTTTTTATGGCACCAGTGTCCGCCCAGACGGCTCGCAGGTCTTTCATGCCGAGCGCGAGACCAGTGCAGTCAACCGGCCTGACGATGGAAATCCATCTTCATCGGGAGCCTACAACAAGGTGGTGTTCTATTGGAACGAAAAGGGAAATTTCGATATCATGTGGCCGAAGTTTCAGGATCGTTATTGGCTCCGTTGGTCCCCGGAGCTTTCCGACTACGCCCATTACACCGTCGATGAAACGGGCAGTAACAGCAGCACTGGAATTCAATTCACGGATGGAACCCTGCCGAATATCGTCTTCCAGGATGATGGCACCCAGACCGAGGCGAAGATCGATTTGCTAACCCAGCGCTTCGTCGTCGGGTTCACTTCCGGAAGCGACCAGATCAACCGCTCGCTCCTCAAGTTCAGCGACGGGTCGGAAAATTGGTATGTCAATGTTTACAGCCAGTTCGAGGGCCGGAACCAACAATTGTCCTCCACGAGCCAAACCGTCGCTGGCGTCACCACCGTCACCGTTCCCACGACATCCGGGCTCGAAGTCGGCATGATCGTGACCGGCGGGGGCATCACCGGGACTGCCAGTATTGTAAGAATCATTGATGGGACACGCTTCGTGATTTCACAAAACCTCCCGAATGGCACCAACAACCTAACTTATACGGTCGAGTCTGATGGAAGCGCGCGAATCGATGCCGCCGC
>JBILPN010000265.1:0-5658 GCA_044373865.1 Luteolibacter sp.
TCAATTGGGACGTAAAAACGGAATCGTTCGTCAACGACGCAGAGGCCAACGCGCTTTGCTCACGCAAACCTCGCAGCGCGGAATATGACATCGACGCGATCCTGAAAAAGGCGGGAATTTAATCACCCGCTCGCCCGCCGATCTCACACGCCCCTGCCCCACTCCCATGGCGCAGGGGCGTGACTGCGTTTGCGCCTTCCCCTTGACGCCCAAGCCCTTCAAACCCGCCCGCCGCGCCCTTCCAACATGTCAAAAACCGGCCCCGGCACATACCGGCGCACGGTATCTTGCCAACCCACGGGACCCGTCAGGCTCTTGATCATGCTGGAGGATAACTCGGCGATATCACGCGGCGGCATCAGAAAAACCGTGGTGATCTCAGGAGCCATGTCCGCATTGATTTGCCGCATCACTCGCTCATACTCATAGTCATGTGGCGAGCGGATCCCTCGCAAAATATACTTGGCCTCCATCTTTTTCGCGTAGTCCACCAAATATCGGTTGTCGAAATGCGCAATCGTCAAGCGCTCACAGGCCGGCAACGACGCGCTCAGCAACTCCAAGCGCTCATCCACGGTGAAGGAGTAACTTTTCGAGGGGTTGTTGCCAATCGCCACAATCAAACGATCAAACATTTCCAAACCTCGCTCAATCATCCAGAGGTGACCATTCGTCGGCGGATCAAAGGAACCGGCATAAACCGCAGTGCGCATGACCGCAGGCTAAAACGAAATTTTACCAAGCGAAACAGCGAATTCCCGCTCCTGCTCAATTCACCCCGGAAATCTGCAAGCACGCCTTGACCGCCTGCCACTCAACTGAATAGCTTCGCGCCCGCCTTCGCCTTGTTTGCACGACTCACGCTGCCATCATGAATATCCACGAATACCAAGCCAAAGAGCTTTTCGACGCTTTCCAAGTCCCCAGCCCACGCGGCGCTGTCGCCAGCACGCCAGAAGAAGCCGCAGAGGCAGCCCGCCTTTTCAGCGGCGCAAAATTGGTCATCAAGGCCCAAGTCCACGCTGGCGGTCGCGGCAAAGGCCATTTTAAAAATGGCTTCCAAGGCGGCGTCCACCTCATCGAGTCCCCTGAACAAGCGGCGGAGTTTGCCTCCAAAATGCTCAACGAAACTCTCGTCACCATCCAAACCGGTGACGCTGGTAAACTCGTCAACAAGGTGATGATCGCGGAAGCCGTGGATATCACTCACGAATACTACCTCGCCATCCTCATGGACCGCGAAACCTGCCGCCCCGTCATCGTGGCATCCACCGAAGGCGGCATGAGCATCGAGGACGTCGCTCACAACACTCCGGAAAAAATCATCCGCCAGTTCGTCCACCCGCTCATCGGGATCCAACCCTACGAAATTCGCAAACTCATCGCCGCTCTCGGCCTCTCCGGCGACGTCGCCAAGCAGTTTGCCAAACTTCTCTCCAATCTCTACAAACTCTTCGTGTCTTGCGACTGCTCGATGCTTGAAATCAACCCGCTCGTCACCACTCCAGACGGACGCGTCCTCGCCCTCGACGCGAAGTTTGGCTTCGACGATAACGCGCTTTACCGCCACCCAGACATCGTCGCCATGCGCGACAAATCCGAGGAGGATCCTCGCGAAGTCGCCGCCTCCGAGTTTGATCTGAACTACATCGGCCTCGATGGCAACATCGCCTGTCTCGTCAACGGTGCCGGCCTCGCCATGGCAACCATGGACATCATCAAACACTTCGGCGGAGATCCTGCAAACTTCCTCGACGTGGGCGGCGGAGCCTCCAAGGAACAAGTCACCGCGGCTTTCAAAATCATCCTCGGCGACCCCAACGTGAAGGGCATCCTCATCAACATCTTTGGTGGCATCATGGACTGCAACATCATCGCTGAGGGCGTCATCGCCGCCGCCAAGGAAACCGGTCTACCCATTCCTCTCGTGGTCCGCCTAGAGGGCAATAATGTCGAAAAAGGAAAAGCCACTCTCGCGGCTTCCGGACTCAACATCGTCACCGCCGACGACATGGCTGACGGTGCCCGCAAAATCGTCGCCGCTGTCTCCTGAAACCCGGAACTCCACCTCTAGAACGTAATTTTTATGGCCATTCTCATTGACGAAAATACCAAGCTCCTCGTCCAAGGCATCACCGGCAGCTTCGGCGCACGCCACGCCTCACTCTCGCTCGCATACGGCACCAAATTGGTCGCCGGCGTCACCCCGGGCAAAGGCGGACAAAAATTTGAAAATACGGTGCCTGTCTTCGACACGGTATCCCAAGCGGTCAACGAAACCGGCGCCACGGCATCTGCCATTTTCGTGCCGCCTCCCTTCGCCGCAGACGCGATCCTCGAAGCCGCGGATGCTGGCGTCGCTCTCATCGTCTGCATCACCGAGGGAATCCCTGTCATGGACATGATGCGCGTCAAGGAAGCACTCCGCGGCTCAAAATCGCGCCTCGTCGGTCCAAACTGCCCCGGACTCGTCACCCCTGGCTACGGCGAGAAAAGCCACGGCGGCTGCCGCATCGGCATCGCTCCCGGCTACATCCACAAACGCGGAAACGTCGGCGTGGTCTCCCGCTCGGGAACTCTCACCTATGAGGCGGTCTTCCAACTCACCCAACTCGGCTACGGACAAAGCACCTGCGTCGGCATCGGCGGCGACCCAATCAACGGCACCAACCACCAGGAAGTGCTGGAAATGTTCAACAACGACCCGGAAACGGAAGCCATCATCATGATCGGCGAAATCGGCGGCAACGCTGAAGTCGAAGCCGCTCGTTGGGCCAAGGAACATTGCAAAAAGCCCATCGCCGGCTTCATCGCTGGAGCCACCGCCCCTCCAGGACGCCGCATGGGCCATGCCGGTGCCATCGTCGGCGGCGAGGAGGACACCGCTCAAGCGAAAAAGCGCATCCTTGCAGAGTGCGGCATCGCCGTGGCGGAAAATCCCTCCGACATGGCGACGACGCTTCTCGCCCGCTGGGGCAAATAATTCGCACACTGCGAACCCGCAGCCCGCGCTTTCAATCCGCTCTCTTGCCAGAGCGGAGCAAAAACCCTAGCAACAGCCCAAGCCCCACCGAGCCTAGCAAGCTCGCCAGGGGCCGCTCGCGAATTTCTCCACTCACCGTCGCCACCAAATCCCGTCTGAGATTGCGCGGCGCATGGTGCTCATCCATCGGCGAGCGCTCGGTCACAAACCCGGAAATACGTCCCGTAATTTTTGGAATGCCCGTGATCATTAGAATCCGCTGAAAAAGTTGTTTTTCCAATCATGCTCTGCTTCGCTCAGGAAGTCCGATGGGTATTTTTCACCGTGCTTGCGCAAAAATCGCGCCACTTCACTCTCTGCAACCCAGCGCCTCTCGCCGCGGTCATTGAAAAAACACCTCTCCCCTTGGCGGTGACCGTTCGGAGCCACCATCACCGCAAGATGCTCGGCGATCGTCATGTCCTCGGCACTTCCCTCAACGGGGCCTGCATCAAGGGCTTCAATCAAGGTGGGGCTGTAATCGTGTGTTAGGATAGAATGTGACATAATGAGAAGGATCAATGAGGTCCACCTCACTCCCTTGCAGGTCCTGTTCCGCCCCCTCCCTCACCCGCCAAGCCATGATTTGTAAGGCCCGTAAAGGTTTTGCCAATGCCCGCCAAACTGCATTTTGCACCAGACCTAACAAGCAAGTTGCATTTCGCCCTGCCACGCATGCCTCAGCCCGGGAGACCTGCGCGCAAGCTCAGCCGACGACTGAAGAGATTCGAATTTGACCAAAAAAACTTCCAGATTCAGCGCACAAGCATCCCGGTCAGCTCCAAGACGACACTTGTCGCCGCCTGATCCACTGCATCCTCCGACTCGTAAATCCAAGGATCGAATGCAGCCCCAACCGTGTCAAAACGCCACTCAAGCAGTCACCTCGCCGGCTCAGCAACCGGCTCAGCACGCGGAACCGGCACAGGCGCAGTTGCAGGGACTGACGAGCTCTGTCCAGCGCGATTCGCCTGAAACGCCTCCCAAAGAGACCCATTGGTATCCTTCTGATAACGAATCGACAAACCCACCAAAAATGCCGCCACAGTCAGCAACAGAAGAATGAAAGTGGACCAAAATCCGCCGCCACCGCTGGAGTTTGCCCCCGCATAGCCGCTGCGCTGCGGCACCACCGGTTTCGGCGGCATCGCAATCTCTGGTTCACGAGTGATCGGCGACGGCTGCGACGGACTCTCCCGCTCCAAAGCCTCGAGTTCCTCAACGGTAAGAGAAAAATCAAACGCCGCATCACCAATTTTCAAAGACGAGCCACTGTAAAGCGGAATCACCTCCTGGCGCACACCATCCAACTTGATCCCGTTGGTCGAGCCGATGTCATGCAATTCATAGCCGCCCTCAACCCGCCGCATCTCCGCATGATGCACCGAAACCGATCCTGAATCGATCATGATATCATTTTCAGTTCCACGACCCAGCGTGACCACCTTGCGGTCCAGTTGGAAACGGTAAGGCTGGGCATTTTTCTCGGGGACAGTGATCGTGACGCGTGGCATGATGGATTAAACGACTGGGTTACGGGATTTCTAGCGCAAAACCGAATCAAATTGCACGCATTTTCCACCAAAGTCACTGGAAGCCCGCCGCCAACGACTTGCTCTCATGTCAATTTTGAAGGATCCAGGAGGAAGTTGCCGGTACATGCCATGATCCCAAGGCCGGAATATCAAAAAGCCTGACTTGCTGTAATGTATCCAACAGTTTCCTTCCGCAGATCCCTCAAACTCCACAGCGTTCCACTTGCGGCTGCGCTGTCGCCCTTCAACCTTCTCGCGCCATCCTTGCGCTTCGGGCCGAACCGGTCCCGCGCACTGGCAAACGCCTCGTTCACGAACTCCTTGCTGCCGATCACCGCGCCATCCGTAAAATACCGGATCCGGCAACGCAGCATCTTCGCCATCCCCAGATCCTTCAGCACGGTTTCGTTGTCCGCGCTTTCCAGCATCTCCGCCGTGTTTTTAGTCGTCTGTCCGAGGCCTTTTGCCGATTGGAAAACCTCTGCCCGTCCGGGCTTCTTGCCGAGGGCCAACCCCATCAGACGCCGATACGAACGGGAAACCTCCTCCCATTTCGCCGCCTCAAATCCCACGCCTTGATCGCAAAAATACGCCCGCACCAAGCCTTCCCGCGCCTTTTTGCCACTTCCTTTGTTACCACCGCCCACCGCTTCGCCATAACTGCTCCATCGATAGTCCGCCGGATCCTTCACCATACCCGCACGCACCGGATTCAGGTCAATGTAGGCTGAAATCGTCCGCGCCGCCACGCCGTCTTCCACGATTACGCTCTTGAAGCGATCTTCCCAAAGCGTTCCCGAACGCGAATGCGCGCGGTTAAACCATTGGGTAAAGCGTTGCAGCAGTCCCTTCATGAACTCGGCCAGGTCCTGCATTCGGTAGGTGAAACGCTTGTGGATCGCCTCCACCGCCTCGGCCATCCCACTTTCGCCGGTATAAACCGTCGTTCTTGCATCTGCCAGTTCCTTCGCCACCCCCGCCACAAAAGCTTCGCTGTAAATCGCCGACAAACGCTTCAACAACCCCTCATCCGGAATCCCACCCTCCGCCATAGGAGGAACTTCCAGCAAAATGTGAAAGTGGTTGTCCATCAGACAGTAG
>JBILPN010000266.1:0-5657 GCA_044373865.1 Luteolibacter sp.
CGCTGATTTCAAGCTTTCAAGGAGACGCCGAAGGACACTTGCCATCCGCCTCTCATGATCGGCGGAGACTCGCAGGCGGCTAAAATTCGCACGGTTAGGAATGGTCCGCACTTGATGCTGACGAGGGACTCACTAGGCCGCCCGAGATCGACGACCCCTAGATCAATCCACAAGTGCGAAACCCAACTTGCGCCAAAGCAACGATCACCGACTTCCACCACCAACCACAATCACCAGAACGAAGTTAAGAGAATAAGGACGCCGCGTGTTTTCGGGCGTTCCGATAGCTAAAAATTTGGTCTCTTCGCCTGCCTGTTATAAACGATTCAGTCGCAACAAAAAACCCACCGCAGAAAAACCGGGCGGGTTTTTAAAATGCAATCGCAAGAAGACCTCAGTGACGATACTTCTTCTTGAAGGTCAAGGCGGCCGCGGACTTTGCGATGATTCCTTGAAGATACGCAACCTCCTCGGAATTCAAACTGTGATCCAACCCTGCCAGCTTTTCCTGCGCACGCTTGATGGCGTCTTCCACGTGCGACTCGTCGATCTCAGCCTCGCCCAGGGCACTGTCTGTCAAAACAATCACCTGTGTCTGAGTGATCTCAGCAAAACCCGAACCAATGGCGAGTGTCTCAATTTTCCCCTGATGCAGATAGCGCAGCTCGCCCGGTTGAAGTGCAGTCACGAGACCGGAGTGCAATGGCAAGATGCCCATTTCACCGTCGGCTCCCGGAAGATAGACGTTATCCACAGTATCCGAGAAAATTTTTCTCTCAGGAGTGACGATATCGAGGTGGAGTGGCATGGAAGAAAGAATTGAAGATTGCGAGGTGAGATCAGAAAACTAAGAACCTCAGTCGCGTGGAACCGACTCGATTCCGCCCTTCATGTAGAAGTTGCCCTCTGGCACATCATCGAGCTTACCATCAAGAATTTCAGCGAAACCTTTGACCGTGTCTTCAATCGAAACGAGAACCCCTGGGACGTTGGTGAAAACTTCAGCAACATGGAAAGGCTGGGTGAGGAACCGCTGAATCTTACGAGCACGGAACACCGACATCTTGTCGTCGTCTGAAAGCTCATCCATTCCAAGAATCGCGATGATATCCTGCAAATCCTTGTAGCGCTGAAGCACCATCTGCACGCCGCGGGCGACGCGATAATGTTCCTCACCAATGATTTCCGGGGCCAAAGCCTTGGAAGTCGAGGCCAGTGGGTCAACCGCTGGGAACAGCGCCTGCTCTGCAAGCGAACGCTCAAGCACCACGGTGGCGTCAAGGTGAGCGAAGGTGTTCGCAGGAGCAGGGTCGGTCAAGTCATCCGCAGGAACGTAAACCGCCTGAATCGATGTAATCGAACCCTTGTTGGTGGAGGTGATACGCTCTTGGAGACCGGCCATTTCCTCGGATAGTGTGGGCTGATAACCCACTGCCGATGGAGTCCGGCCGAGAAGCGCGGAAACTTCAGAACCCGCTTGGGAGAAACGGAAAATGTTATCAACAAACAGCAGCACGTCCTGATTGTCTTCATCGCGGAAATGCTCAGCCATGGTGAGAGCCGAAAGCGCGACACGCAGACGCGCACCTGGAGGCTCATTCATCTGTCCGTAACAAAGGGCAACCTTGGATCCCTCAGCCAGAACGGGGTTCCCAGCTTCATTGAGTTTCGGGTGGCCTTTTTCATCCTTTTCAGTGGCGATAACACCCGACTCGATCATTTCCCAATACAGGTCGTTTCCTTCACGAGTCCGCTCACCCACACCGGCGAATACGGAGAAACCACCGTGCGCTTTGGCAATGTTGTTGATGAGCTCCATGATAACCACAGTCTTACCCACGCCGGCACCACCGAACATCCCGCCCTTGCCGCCCTTGAGAAGTGGGCAAATCAGGTCGATCACCTTGATTCCGGTTGGGAGCACTTCGGTGTTCGCCGACTGCTCGGTGAGCTTTGGCGCTGGCCGGTGAATCGGAGAACGCAGCGTCGCGTCAGCGAGTGGACCATTTTCATCCACAAGATCACCCGTAACGTTGAAAATACGTCCCAGAACCTGCTTGCCGACTGGAACGGAAATTGGCTTCCCGAGATCACTCAAGCTCATTCCACGCTTGAGACCATCCGTGGTGGACATGGCGACTGCGCGCACCCAACCATCACCGAGGTGCTGCTGCACTTCGAGCACAAGCTTGGTGTCCACGCCGTTGAGAACGTATTGAATCTCCAATGCGTTGTAAATCTCAGGCAGTTTGGTTGCTTTGGAGAAGTCAGCGTCGATGACGGCGCCGATGATCTGGACGATGGTTCCTTGGTTGCTCATGGGTAGAATTGAAAGAGATGATCAGGTTGCGTGGATCTGTATCAGCGGGAAAAGTAGTAGTGAGTCGAATGCGATGGAGTTTGAATCTCTCACCCGGAATGGAATACCCCGGATGAACGAAATCCCGTAAATTTATTCCATGGCCTTCATGGCGGTGGTGATTTCTAGAAGCTCGGAGGTGATCGCGCTTTGGCGGAGTTTGTTATACTCCAAGGTCAGCTCTTTGATGAACTTCTTGGCGTTGTCCGTCGCAGACTTCATGGCCACCATCCGGGCGGAGTGCTCTGAAGCACGGGACTCGACGTGGGCTTGGAAGACCTCGTAATTGATGTAGAGAGGTAAAATCGCTGCGAGAACGTCCGCGGCAGATGGCTCGAACAGCAACTCCCTCTCAGAACCCGAATGACCGGAAGTTTCAGCAGACTTCCCATCAACCTTGCCAGGTTGGATCGGCAACAAGGTCACCACTTCAGGCTCCTGACGGAGCGTGTTGTGGAAATTCGTGAATGCCACAGAAACCTTGTCATAATTCCCATCGAGAAACTGCTGAGTCAGGAATTTCGCGATCGGGCGCGTTTCGGAAAATGGGACCGGATCCTTGACCGAAAAATCAGCAAGAATGTTCTTACCCAACTTCTCAAACAAAGTCCGTAACTTCCGACCAACCGTGACGAAATCCGCGTCTGGCGAAACCGTGCCACGGAGCTTTCTCGCAAGGTTGGTGTTGATTGGTCCGCAAAGACCCTTGTCAGTCGATATCACGAGAACCAACTCACGCCCGCCATCCCGTTGCTCAAGAAGCGGGTGAGTCGCCTCGCTGAAATTCTCGTGAATATCGAGAAGAACTTGGGTGAGTTGCTTGGAATACTCGCGACCGGCCAGCGCCTGATCCTGCGCTTTCTTCATCTTTGCGGCAGCGACAAGCTGCATCGCGCGGGTGATCTGCGCGGTGTTTTTGACCGACTTGATGCGCCGGCGGATGTCGCGAAGGTTTGCCATGTTAGGAGAAGGAAGTTAAAAGTTGTTTGTGAAAAATTTAAGCTGGGGAATCGAAGTTTGAGATCATTTGACGAAGTTCAAGCTTCAAGTTCCCCTTTACCATTACTTCCAGGACTTCTTGAAATCCTCGACGCCTTGCTTGACGGCGGCAACCATGGTCGCATCCTTCTTCAAGTCCGGCTTTTCATTGCGGATTTTGTCGAGCAACTCGCCTTTGCGCGTGTTGAAGAAGTCACCAAGCGCTGCTTGGAACCGCTTCACATCTGCAACCGCAACATCATCGAAGTAACCATTCTGCATCGCAAAGAGATAAATGGATTCCATCTCCATGGCGAGCGGGCTGTACTGATTCTGCTTGAAGAGCTCAACGATGCGCGCACCGCGGTCCAACTTCTTTTTGGTGGACGCATCAAGGTCAGAACCAAATTGCGCGAAGGCCTGAAGCTCACGATACTGGGCAAGATCGAGCTTGGTGGTGCCAGCCACGGACTTGATGGTCTTCGTTTGGCAAGCTGAACCAACCCGAGAAACTGAGAGACCCACGGAGATCGCCGGACGAATCCCTTGATAAAACAAGTCGGTTTCCAAATAGATCTGACCGTCCGTGATGGAAATCACGTTGGTTGGAATGTAAGCCGAAACGTCGCCGGCTTGCGTCTCGATGATTGGCAAAGCCGTCAGCGAACCACCACCTGCCGCTTCGGAGAGTCGTGCGGAACGCTCAAGCAAGCGGGAGTGAAGGTAAAAAACGTCGCCTGGATATGCCTCACGACCCGATGGGCGGCGAAGAATCAGCGACACTTGTCGATACGCAACCGCATGTTTGGAAAGGTCGTCAAAAACGATCAAGCAGTCCTGACCTTTATCCATCAGATATTCGGCAATCGCACAACCCGCATAAGGCGCGAGGTATTGCATGGCAGCCGCGTCTGAAGCCGAAGCGGAAACAATGGTGGTGTATTCCATGGCACCCGCATCCTCAAGAATCTTCTGAATCCGTGCGACGTTCGAGAGCTTCTGACCAATGGCGACGTAAATACAATACATCGGCTTGTGGTTCTGAAGCTTGCCATTCTCTGCCGCCTTGTTTTGTTGGGCTTGCGAAATAATCGTATCGACCGCGATGGTGGTTTTACCAGTTGCCCGGTCTCCAATGATCAGCTCACGCTGGCCACGACCCACTGGAATCATGGCATCAATCGACATGATGCCGGTTTGCACAGGAACTGAAACGGACTTCCGCTTGATGATGCCTGGAGCGATTTTCTCCATCGGGTAATACGCAGCAGCTGCAATATCACCTTTGCCATCGATGGGAGCGCCAAGCGCATTCACCACCCGACCCAAAACGGCCTCGCCCACTGGCACCGAGAGAAGTTTGCCTGTGGTGCGGCACTCATCCCCTTCCTTAACCGCGGAATAGTCGCCAAGAAGCACGACACCGACTTCACTCTCTTCGAGGTTGAGCGCCATGCCGGTCACACCGCCACCGAACTCGATCATCTCATTGAGCATGACGTCGGAGAGGCCTTCGACTTTGGCCACGCCATCACCGACGACACGCACGGTGCCGACGTTTGTTTTTTCGACGGACGACGTGATGCCGGCGATCTGTTGTTCAAGTTCCTGAAGGATGCTGCTCATATAAAAAAGTTGCTAGGGATCTGTGTTCGGTTTTTCAGCAAGGGAAACAAATTAAAAGGCGTTGGCGAGACGGTCGAGCCGCCCCTTGACCGAGCCATCAAAAACATCATTGCCAACGCGGATGCGCAGGCCGCCAAGAATTTCGGGGGCGATTTGGTAGTTGACGACCAAGTCCGGGCCATACTGTGCCGCAAGACCAGCAACAACCCGGGCGCAAGTCGCGGCGTCTAACTCCACCGCACTTTCAACGGTGACTTTGCGACGCTCAATCTCCAGGCGCGTCAAACGCTGAAGCGCCGAGAGAATCGCCTTGTAGTCACGGGGCTTGGCTTCGATCAGGCGAGACACCACCGTGCTCAACTTGGTCTCGTCAAAGCGCCCTCCTGTTTGGCAAAGGCCAAACAATCGGCGTGCGGCGGCGGCGGCAGTCTTGGAGATCTTCATGAGAAAGTGAGATTTAAATCAGCCCTCGACTCGGGTAAGCGCTTCTTCATTGATGCGACGCTGATCATCATCCGTTAGGATTTTACCGGTCACTTGAGTGGTGCTAGCGGTCAGCAAGCGACCAAATTCACGCTTCAGCTCAGTCCGGATGAGGTCGCGCTCAGCCTTGGCAGCGGCATCCGCCTTAGCCAAAATCTGCTGCGCCTGTGTCACAGCCTCTTGGGCTTTTTGCTCTGAGAACGCGTGTGCA
>JBILPN010000267.1:0-5627 GCA_044373865.1 Luteolibacter sp.
CCGCGCCAATGTCGAAATCCTCGGCTGGCTCTACCAGTTCTACATCTCCGAGAAAAAGGATGCCGTCATGGCTCGCAAGAGCGCCGTGCCCACCGAGGACATCCCCGCCGTCACCCAGCTCTTCACCCCGCACTGGATCGTCCGCTACCTCGTCGAAAACTCCCTCGGCCGACTCTGGCTGCTCAACCGCCCGAATTCCCGGCTGCGCGAGCACATGCCCTACTATATCGAAGGCGAAGCGGAAACGGATTTCCTCAAAATCACCAAACCCGAGGAAATTCGGTTGGTGGATCCCGCCGTCGGTTCCGGCCACATGCTCACCTACGCCTTCGACCTGCTCACCCTCATCTATGAGGAGGAAGGTTACACGCCCAGCGAGATCCCAGCACTCATCCTGCGGCACAACCTGCACGGTTTGGAGATCTGCCCCCGCGCCGCCCAGCTCGCCGAACTGGCCCTCGTCTTCAAGGCCCGGGAAAAATCCCGCCGCTTCTTCCAGCAGGACCACCTCGTCCGGCCAAACATCACCGAACTCCAGGACATCCGCTTCGAGGACGGGGAACTACAAGCCTACTTCAAGGCTCTCGGCCGTCAACCCTCCGCCCTTCACCCGCAACTCGCCAAGCTGCTCCAACAGTTCGAGGAGGCCAAAAACTTCGGTTCCCTCATCCAACCCTGCCTCACCGAAGCGGAAATCCAGTCGGTCCGTTCTGCCATTCAAAATTCAACATCCAACATTCAAAATTCCGACCTCATGGTCGGCGCAACGCATCTCAAAGTCCTGCGCGTGCTCGAACAAGCCGAGGCACTCACTCAGCGGTATCACGTCGTCGTGGCCAACCCGCCGTATATGGGGAGCAAAGGGATGAATGCGCAGCTTAATATCTGGGCCAAGAAGAACTACCCAAATAGTAAAAATGACCTCTTTGCGATGTTTATTGATCGGAACCTGAGGGCAGTTCAAAGCAATGGTTTGGTTGCCATGGTCACCATGCAAAGCTGGCTGTCTCTTTCTTCTTACGAAGAGTTGAGAAATAGCTGTCTAGCTAATCATTTCCTCATGACTCTGATACAAATTGGATACAACAGCTTCCCTGAGATGAATTCGAAGGTCGCCCAGGCATGCGCCTTCGTGTTTGAGAACACAAAGCGCGACTCGTTTAGCCAATGCATTGACCTAAACAAAGCGCCGCAGGCGGCTGACAAAGAGCAAGTGTTTCTAGAGAGCCTTCAAAGCAAGCGGATCCATCGGATCAAACAATCGACATTCAAAAGCATTCCGGGAAGCCCGATTGTCCTTGGTGCGAGCGATAAGATTATTGGGCTATTCAGTGATAACAATGCGATCGGTGATGAAGTCCTGTTACGCGAGGGAATCCACACTGCAAATAACGAACGCTTTCTCAGGGTTTGGCACGAAGTATCTCATCACCTGTTCTCCTATAATGAGACGAGCTATGACAGTATCGACTCAGCCGGGGTTAAATGGGTTCCATATAACAAGGGAGGGAGCTATAGGAAATGGTATGGAAACAACGATCTTGTAATATGCTTCAATAAAGAGTCACGCGATGCAATGGCCCAGCTTCAGGGGCACGTTCGCCCTAGCCAGTCACTTTATTTCAAGCGAGGAGGAACATGGTCTGCACTAACATCTGGTAGATTCGCGGTTCGTTACTACCCCGACGGCTTCTTGTTTGACAGCAAGGGTCAAGCGTTGGTGGGGAAGAAGTATCAGTATTGCATCGGCATGCTGAACACAGAGCTTTTCTCCCAGTTGGCTAAATTAATCATGCCGACCTTGGATTATAAGTGTGGAGATGTTCGGAAACTGCCGTTTCTCGAAACCAACGTTCAGGCGGTCGAGGCAGCCGTTGGTGAGATGATTCAGGTCGCCCGCGCCGACTGGGACAATTTCGAGACCTCGTGGGACTTCCTCGACCTGCCCTTGCTACGTCCGGGGCTGAAAGGCGCGATGCTGGAGACCAGTTGGCGGAATTGGGAGGCGCAGAGCACCGCCGCCATCCGCCGGATGCAGGAGTTGGAGACGGAGAACAACCGGCTCTTCATCGCCTCCTATGGTCTCGAAGGCGAGTTGCAGCCAGAAGTGCCCGAGGACCAAATCACCCTCGCCCGTGCCGAGGCCCGCCGCGACATGGCGGCCTTTCTCTCCTACGCCGTCGGCTGCATGATGGGCCGCTATTCCCCCGATCTCCCCGGCCTCATCCTCGCCAACTCCGGCGACACGCTGGAAAACTTCAGATCGAAGATCAAAGAAAGCGGACTGAGCATGGAAGACCTGAGCTTCACACCGGATGACGATGCCATCATCCCCGTGCTCGAAGGCGAGTGGTTCGAGGACGACATCGTCGCGCGCACCCGCGAGTTCATCCGCGTCACCTTCGGCGAGACGACGCTCAAGCAGAACCTCCGCTTCATCGAGGACTCCCTCGGCAAATCCCTGGACAAGTATTTCCTCACCGACTTCTACAAGGACCACCTCCAGACCTACAAGAAGCGCCCGATCTACTGGCTCTTCCAAAGCCCCAAAAAAGGCTTCAGCGCCCTCGTCTATCTCCACCGCTACACCCGGGACACCGTCAACACCCTGCTCAACAAATACCTCCGCGACTACCTCCACAAGCTGGAGAACCGCATCGCCCACCTCATCCAGGTCGAGGCCACCGGCACGCCCAAGGAAAAGACCGCCGCCCGCAAGGAGATCGACAAGCTCAAGAAAGCCCTCAAAGACTGCCAGGACTGGGAACGCAACACCATCCTACCTCTCGCCCAACACCGCCTGGAAATCGACCTCGATGACGGCGTGAAAGTCAACTACCTCAAATTCACCGGAGCCGTCCAAGCCATCGCAGGGCTGGCGGCAAAGGAAGACTAATCAACGATCAAGATTGCGCCCCGGTCCACGGGGAGCTATCCTTTGCACGTCAACGAGAAAATCATCCCCAATCGCCCAATCGTGAATTCATCCCCCAAGAGCCAGACGAAGCCTCGTGCTTCCCATGCTGTAGGGAGCACGCCCAAACGGCCGTCCGAGCCGGAGGTTCCTTCCTGGAAGGATCTGTGCCAATCGCTTAGCGAGCTGGGATTCAAACGCGGCTACCTCAGAGACACCGTCTTGCCGTCCTGGTGGGAGCCAGAGGTGGTGAAGACCCGCAACGGCTTTCTGGAGACGGCGATGCTGGTCCACCGCCGGACGGGTCTGCCGCTGGCTCCGCTGTTTGCCGGCCGCGCTGAGCCGGCAAGCGCCAAGTCAAACGTTCGCTTTAAGAAGTCCAAGGGAGTAACGGAGGATGCCGTGCGCACCGCACACCTCATCGCCAGACAGGTAGCGGAGACGGTTGCGGCGAGCACGCAGTTGCCGTTTAAGGGAGAACTACCCAGCGCAGCGGAACTTCATTCCCTGCTTAAGGACCGCGGCCGCCAGCCCTGGGTGGCCTTGGATGATTTGCTAGACTATTGCAGGGAAATTGGGATCCCCGTGGTTCACACCTCGCAATTCCCGGCTGGAGCTCGCAAGCCGGATGGAATGGCGGTGTGCTCGCAAGAAGGTCGTCCGGTAATCGTGCTATGCAAGGCAAGCCAACGCCCCGCATGGATGGTTTTTATCCTTGCTCATGAGCTGGGCCATATCGTGTTGGGACATGTGCCTGAAGGTGGAGCGGTGGTGGATGGAAATCTGGAAGCAGCCAGTGGCGAGGAAGAAGAGAGGCAGGCAAACGAATTCGCCTCGGTGCTGCTCACCGGCAAACCGGATTTGGGGCTTTCGTCCCACGGCCCGATGAAGGCTGGCACGCTGGCACGGGCTGCGCAGGACTTTGCCCGGCGCTACCGCGTGAGCCCCGGCGTGGCAGCTCTGAATTGGGGCTTCAACACGGGGAACTGGCCGGTCGCCAATGGAGCGGTCAAAATCTTGGAAGGAAATCAGAATGCCTTGGAAATGATCCAGCGCAGCACGGCAAGCGGTCTGGACTGGGACTCCGTATCGGAAGATGCTGCGGAGTGGCTGGAAAGCATGGCGGGAATTCGCCAGCCTAAATGACCCTGTCCGATGTTCCATTTCCACGATGTTGACATCCTCCTGAAACTGGCGGCTTGCGATCTTCTGAGGGACTTGGACGAATTGCTGGCCGTGTCACCCGCTGACGTGAAGGTGCTGGAAACGGCAATCTTCAAAATCCGGAGTCTTGGGAAAAAGGGGATCTACACGGAACGCGTCATTTCCCAGGCAATCCGGTTTTGCGAAGGTCATGATGAAATTCCTTCGCTTCAAAGCACGACAGCCGCTGACGCGCTGACATCCCTAGGAGCCGGGATGGACGCCGGTGAAGTGATTTTATTTTCCAGTGCCTTGGAGAATGCTGCAAGTCGTGTGGTAACTGGAGACAAACGTGCTCTCCGCATGCTGGGGAAACTTGGCAAAGAGCATGACTTAGTTCGCAACTTGCAGGGGAGGGTTGTCTGTTTTGAGGAATTGCTGCTGCGGACTTTTGAGGCACATGGCTTTGACTATCTTTGTAAACACAGTCACGCAGGTGCGGATCACGACGGTCTTCTCCGTCTCGCGTTTCGTTCCGGGTTGGCAACCGAACAAAGTGAGGCGCTTGAAGGAATCCACTCAGCATGGCGAGCACTCAACCGCGAATCCTCGGGGCTACTGGTTGATAGATTCGTCCCAGGCAAGCAGAGCGAAAATATCCCATATTAACCAGATCCATGTCCGACAAACGCATCCACGACAGCCTGAGCCTCTGCTTCCACCTCCACCGCCTGGTCTTCTGGTATGATCCGTCTTGCGAGTGGAAGAAGTCGTTCGAGAGCTTTGAGCACGAAAGTGTGGAGAAGATCGTAGCGGGAGAGAACGAGTTTGCCCCCAAGGTGCGGATTCTGGGCGACGGCGGTGGAAATGGCCGCTTCCTTCTCTACTTCCATTCAGCGAGGCCGCAGGATGCGGATAACTGGCTGCTGGATCTTCTGCTTCAAGGTCACGAGTTCCGGGCCGACCGGGCGTCCCTGGCGGTGCAGGAGGTGGGCCTGCCGTATGAATACCGGTCGCTGGCTGAGGAACACGTGGAGTTCTTCCGGGATTCGAAGCGAGTGCAGGCCTTGAAGGAAATGGTCACGGTGGACGACGAGGCGGCAGATCTCCGTCTGAAGATGATGGCGGTATTGGCAAAGACGCCGGTGGAATTGGAAGCACTACTCCTCGATCTTCTGAATCGCGCAGACGACGAGATGTTTGATCCGGTCGCTGAGAATTTCGGCAACTACGGCTTGGTCGAACCATTCTGGCGGGAAGTCGAACGCCTCTTCGGATACCAATCCACCACACCGTCCTTGGTGGATTTCGTAACGCGAATTTTCCGGGAAGCCAACCCACTCGACCTTGAGGTGGCTCAACTGGCACATTCCCGGGTATTTCTCCAGCGCTGGAAGGATAGCCGTGCGCATAACGCCAGCTTTCGAAAATGGTCGGCAAGGCTTGAGCGGGATCTCCACGTCGCCGCTCGGCTCGATGCTTCCGGCGAAGGATACGAACTTGGCGATGCGGATGCCTTCGAGATCTTCGACAAGTTCGTGATTCACCGCCTGTGCCGCGGCTTTGAATC
>JBILPN010000268.1:0-5614 GCA_044373865.1 Luteolibacter sp.
CCTGAGCGAGGAACAATTGGAAGAACTCGAAGAACAATTCGGCTTGGATAAGAACGTCCTTGCCGCCTACGCGCAGTGGCTTGGCTTGCTGCCTCGCGAAGTCCGCATTTCTAAAGGAGAATATGGCGCCGCTGGCCATGAGGTCATCGGTAACGCAATTGACCGCAGCACCACGGCGGAAGTCGTCCTCAAGGGCGACGGTCGCGTGGTCCTCGTAACCCGCAAAAATTCGGCGAATCCGGGAGATGATGCGATTTTATCCGCGGTCTTCGCCGACACGGGAACCGCCGTGACCGATGCCGGATGGAAAATGCGCTACGAAACCCAGGCCGACCGCCAAGCACGCTACCAACGCAGGAACTCCGAAGCCGCATCTCCTCCTAATTACAATCCGCGCGCCGTGATTTACCAAACTCGGCTCTCTGGCCTGCTCCAAGGCGACCTCGGACGCTCAACGGTTTACAACGATCCGGTCCATGAAATGATCCTCGCCCGCATGCCCGTGGCAGTGTATTTCGGCCTGTTGACAGCCATCATCACGTATTCAGTCTGCTTGCCACTTGGAATTTTAAAGGCGTTAAAGCATCGCACTTTCATCGACACCTCCAGCTCGCTGCTCATTTTCTTGGGATACTCGATTCCAGGCTTCGCGCTCGGCGCGATTCTTCTCGTCCACCTCGGAGCGCGCATGAATCTTTTCCCGCTCTTCGGCCTGACCAGCCCCGGCTTCGACGATCTCAATCATTTGGAGAAAATCAAAGACCTCGCGCACCACACCGTGCTGCCACTCCTTTGCTACGTCATCGGCTCATTCGCCATGTTGACGATGCTGACCAAAAACAACCTGATGGACAATCTCGCCGCAGACTATGTCCGGACTGCCGTCGCCAAGGGCGTAAGCTTCCCCAAGGCAGTCTTCGGCCATGCCTTCAGAAACTCGATGATCCCCGTCGCCACCAGCTTGGGAAGCTTGGTGGAAATTTTCATTGGTGGCTCGATGCTGATTGAGACGGTCTTCGACATTCAAGGCTTCGGACTCCTGCAATATCAATCCGTGATTGCCCGCGATGTGCCGGTGATCATGGGCACGCTGACGATTGCCGCCTTCCTGATGCTGCTGGGCCATGTGATTTCCGACTTCATCGTGGCGATGGTCGATCCACGAATTAAATTTGAGTAAACGATGCGCGTCCTCGGAATTTTTGCAATCCTGCTCGGTGCTCTCGCGGCCACCGGTGAAGTCATGAATCTCGCGCTTCCCACCGCTCGCTGGTTCTTCGAGGTCAGTCGGGATGTGCCACTGCTGCATTTGAACAACGGTTTTAAATGGTTCGGCTGGCTGAGCGTGGCGGTAGGCGTGCTTGGCGGATTTTTTCTGCTGATCCGCTCTTTCACCTGCGGACCGCCGAATCCTCAAACCAGCCGGAAAATCCGCCGCTTCTGCGAAATCAAACGTGGCTACTATTCACTCCTCATTTTACTTTTCCTCGGCGGTCTGGCCGCCCTAGACCAAGTCGTCGTCGGCAAACGGGCCTTGGCGGTGAACTATGCAGGGAAGTGGGTTTTCCCCGCATTTTTACCCAGCGACTTGAAAAACAAAGACTTCGGCATCACTGACGCAAGCGCAGAGGCCCCCGCGGATTATCGCAAACTCAAGCGCATGTGGCAGGAGTCAAAAAGCGGTAAAGTGATCCTCCCCCTCGTCCCCTACGATCCCACCGGCGACACCTTGCCTCCACGGTCACGCCAACTGGTCCAACGTGAGGGCATCTACTATGAAAATGGCAGCCGCACACCGTATTGGGGGCTTGCGGCGAAATATTTCGACACGGTCGAGGCGAAAATGCACCTCCGCTTCACCTTGAGAAACGGCGTCCTAACCGGTCCTGCCGACGGCTGGGATACGGAGAACCTACCCGTTTACAGCGCGGAATACCGCAAAGGCGAACTCACATCAGATCGCTACAACGGCCCCGGAACCAAGGAGTCATTCCTCGCCTGGCAGAGCAGCGATCTGCGCGCGGTAAAGTATCACCCCGCACCTCCTATCCCAGAAGTCGGAAACTGGCTTGGCACCACCTCGCAAGGATATGATGTGCTCGCCTACCTTTTCGGCGGCATGCAGGTGAATTTCAAAGCAGCGATCATCTATCTGCCAATTGTTTATCTCATCGGAATCACCGTTGGCATGATGATGGGATACTTTGGCGGATGGTTCGACATGGTCTCTCAGCGGCTCATCGAAATCTTCTCAAACATGCCCTTTCTTTTCATCGTCATCATTTTCTCCAGCATGGTGCCCGAGCGCTTCAAGGGGCTGCCGATCATCCTGAGCATCCTCGTCGCCTTCGGTTGGATGGGCATGACCTACCTCATGCGCACTGCGGCCTACCGGGATAAGGAACGGGACTATATCTCTGCCGCACGCATCCTCGGTGCCACAACGCCGCGCATCCTATTCCGCCATCTATTTCCTAACACGGTCGCAATCATCGTCACTCTTGTCCCATTCACCATGTCCGGCTTGGTCTTCTCGCTGACATCTTTGGACTACCTCGGCTTTGGCTTGCCACCGGAATACGCAACTTGGGGCCGACTACTGAACGATGGACTTTCCAATCTATCTGCACCTTGGCTCGTCACCTCCACCTTCATCGTTCTCGTCGGTCTGCTCGTGCTCATCACATTCATCGGTGAAGCGATCCGCGAAGCCTTCGACCCGAAAAAATTCACTTATTACCGTTGATGCGTCGCCCAACCCCATTCTGGAGCCTTCTTACGCTGCTCGCCTGCTTGCTGCTTTCCGCTGCATGCCGCAAAGGAGATGTGGAAATCCCACGCAAACTGGAATTCGACTCGTTCCTACCGATTTACAACCGGCATATCGAATCGTGGCTTCTCACCCAACAAGCGGCAACCGAAAAGGAAATCTCCCGCATCTCGGCCGCACTCGAAGGTGCCAGCGCTGAGGAAAAATCCGCACTCGAAACGGAAGCCGCAACTCACCAAGTTGACCTCGAAAAATGGAAGTTCCGCCTCGGCCTCGGCAACTTTCTAAAAATTGGCAACGCTGCGGAAATCCCCTCGGATCTCGTCTGGGAAAATGGCATGGACCAACCAGAAATTGGTGATCCCTCGGCGAAGAAGGGCGGCGCCTTCCGCCGCTACATCCCAAGTTTCCCCCCGACCATCCGCCCCTTCGGTGACAACTCGAACAATTCATTCCGGGGGGATCTTTATGACTACATCGACATGCCCATGGTCGGACTCCATCCACAAACCATGGCGATGATCCCGGGTCTTGCCAACGAATGGGCAAGCTCGGCAGACGGACGCACCATCTACTTCCGCATCGATCCAGATGCAAGCTACTCGGATGGCGTCTCCGTCAAGGCCATCGACTTTCTAATCGCCGTTTACCTGCGCGTCTCAGACAACATCGTTAACCCATACTCCAAGCAATACTATCGGGAAAATATCGCTCAAATCGCGATATATGACGAGCGGACGGTTTCAGTCTCCTTGCCTGAGGCAAAAATCTATGCACCCGCAATTGCTGGGGGAATCATCCCATCTCCTCCTCATTTCTATGCGGAATACGGCCCAGACTATTCAGAACGTTACCAGTGGCGCTTTCCTCCAACCACGGGTGCCTATGAGGTGCGGCCTGAGGATATCATCAAGGGCGCCTCCATCACTCAGACCCGAGTGAAAAATTGGTGGGCGAAGGACCGAAAATACTACCGCCACCGCTTCAACCCAGACAAACTCGTCCACACCGTTGTCCGTGACGAGTCCAAGGCATTCGAACTTTTTCGCGCCGGCGAACTGGATACGTTCTTCCTAACTCTCCCTCAACTCTGGTATGAGAAATCTGAAATCGAGCAAGTTTACAAAGGCTATATCGAGCGCGTCACCTTCTACAATCAATACCCAAAAGTACCACGCGGCTTGTATATCAATGTCAGCAAACCTCCTCTCAACGACCTAAAGGTCCGCATTGGCATCCAACATGCAATGAATTGGCAAAAAGTCATCGATGTGATGTTCCGCGGCGACTATCAGAGACTCAACGCCTTTAATGAAGGATACGTCACTTTCAGCGACCCCTCGATCATCGCGCGCCCCTTCTCTATCGACGCTGCCCGCGCCGCTTTTCACCAGGCTGGCTACACCCGCGAAGGTCGCGATGGAATTCTCACCAAGCCGGATGGCACGCGCCTCTCAATTTCTGCGACGTATCCCGCCATGCCTCAACTCGACCGCATCTTTGCCATCCTCCGCGAAGAAGCACGCGCTTGCGGGTTCGAGCTCCGTCTCGATGGACTCGAACCAACCGTCGCCTACAAGAAGCAAATGCTAAAACAACATGAAATGGCGCTAAGCAGCTGGCTCATCACTCCGCCCGTCCCGGATTTCCATCAATTCCTCCACTCCTCCAACGCTCTCGATGCAGGCGGGAATCTAAAACCTCAAACCAATAACACCTTCGCCTGGCACCGTGCTGACACGGACGCTCTCAGCGAGAAGGTCCGAACCGCCAGCACCCCGGATGAACTCAAAAACGCGGCATGGCAACTCCAACGGATCATGCACGATGAGGCGATTTTCGTCCCCGGCTATTCTGTCGATTTCATCCGCATCGGTTCTTGGCGCTGGGTAAAATGGCCGGACTGCGATGACACTCGCTTCAGCCCACCTGTGGTTTATGATCCCCACGAGGCTTTCGTCTTTTGGATCGACGATGAAATCAAAACGGAAACACAAGCCGCACGCCGCAGTGGTAAAGTTTTCCCGGAATCCACCCGAGTGGTGGATGATTACCGCACCTTGCCGAAAGCCAACAACGCGCCAACCTCTGAACCCAGCACCTTGGACCCTGCCGCACCATGACTCCCGAAGCGGAAAATATCCTTGAGGTCGATAAACTCATCACGTCCTTCGAGACAGAACGCGGCCTGCTCCGCGCAGTCGACCAAGTCTCGTTCACGGTCCCCACCGGAAAAACGGTCGGCATCGTCGGCGAATCCGGCTGTGGCAAAAGCGTCACCGCCATGTCGATCGTCCGCCTCCTTCCGCAACCCACCGGAAAAATCCTCGGCGGCCATATCCATTTTAAAGGCCAAGATCTCTTACAAGCTTCTCCCTCGGAAATCCGCAAAATCCGCGGCGGCGAAATCGGTGTGATTTTCCAAGAACCCATGGCCGCTCTCAATCCCGTCCACCGCATCGGACGCCAAGTCGCGGAAACTTTCCGAATCCACAAAAAACTCTCTAAAAAAGACGCTTGGGACGCCGCAACTGAGATGCTCAAACTCGTCCGCATCCCCGCACCGGAAAAACGCATGATGGACTACCCGCACCATCTTTCCGGCGGCATGCGCCAACGCGTGGTCATCGCCATGGCACTTGCCTGCCGCCCATCTCTTCTCATCGCCGACGAACCCACCACCGCTCTCGACGTCACCGTCCAGGCGCAAATCCTCGATCTCATGGCTCGCCTCCAAGCGGAAATCGGCATGTCCACCATCCTCATCACCCACGACCTCGGCGTCATCGCGGAAACCTGCGACGAGGTGGTCGTGATGTATGCCGGACGCGTCGTCGAACGTGC
>JBILPN010000269.1:0-5612 GCA_044373865.1 Luteolibacter sp.
GGTCGAGCAGGTTGAAGAGCATCGAAGAATTTCCATTGGCAGGAGATGCCATCTGCGTGCCGCCGAAGTTTTGGACGTTGTAGGCGAAGCGGTCGTAGAAGGCGTCGATGTCGGCGATGAGGAAGACATTGCCGGGTTCGGTGGCTTCCTTGAGCGAGTCGGATTTCTCCGCTTCCTTCGGCTCTTCCTTCTTTTCAGTGGAATCAGGCTCGGTGGTTTCAGCCTTTGGTTTGCCATCCGGGAAGGCGGTTTTGAATTTTCCTGAGAGGTGAGTCACGAGGTCGTAGGCGGTGCCGTTGGACTTGAGCGTCCGCTCGAGTGATGGGTCCAACTGCGAGGCCGGCATCGAATCCACAAATCCAGCGCCCGTCGTGGAGCGGACCAGAGTGGTGGCGGTCACGCCGCCGCTGCCAGTCTTGGTGAAAGCGCCGGGTAGGAACAAGGTGATCGAGCCGAGGTCTTTGGTGATGACATCATCGTCTTGCGGCATCGACTCCTTGCCTAGGGTGAGGACGGCGAGGCCGAGGCGATCTCCGCCGAGCTTGGTGGCGAGTTGGGGGTCGGCGAGCACTTGATTCGACTCATAGCTGACGCCCCATGCGCCGAGCAGCGTGGGAAGCGTGGAGGTGGTAGGGTTTTGCGGAGCTTGGCCCATCATTGGGTTTCCGCCGGCGGGGTTGGTCATTTGTGCCGCCACGGAAAACGCGTCGAGGCAGGCCACGACCGTTCCGCCCTTGAGCAGATATTGATCCACCGAGTATTCGACTTCCGGCGTGATGCCAGCAGGGTGGAAGAGCAGGAGAACCTTAATTTCCTTGGGGTCGATGGTGGCGGCTTCCATCGAAATATCGACGATTTCGAAGGACTGCTTGAGTTGTTGATAGATCACCCAGCCTGGTGTCGGAGGCTGGCCGGGCATCATGGCGGGAGCGCCTTTCAGATCGAGTGCGGACATCACGCCGATTTTTGGTTTCGTGGGTGTGCTGACCTCAGCGACGGCTTTTGAGAGATGGTATTCCAGCATCGTTTCATCGCGCGGGTCGAGGAATGGGATGACGCTGGTGCGGTCGAGGCAGGAGATGGCGAGTCCGAAGTAGAGATTTTGATCATTCATGCGCTGGCCGTTGATGCCGTCCAGGTTGGCAGAGTCCTCGGCGTCGGTGTCAGGCTGCGGGTCGAGATTTTCGATGCGCAGCTTGTCATTTGAGAGGTTAGAATACTCCTTGAGCAAGTCATCCACGCGGCGCATGTGGAGTTTCAGTTCCTCCGGCATGTAATCCGTGCTGCGAGAAGCGTAGTAGCGGACGACGACAGGCGTGTCGAGTTGCTCAAGAATCGAGCGCGTGCCGGAGGACAGCGTGTGGACCTTGTTTTCCGTGAAGTCCACGCCGCGGTTGCCGAGCGGGGTGAGTGAGATCAGCCAGTTGGCGAGCAGAGCGATCGTGACGAGCGCGGCGACGCCAAGCGCGGCGCGAGTGACCGGATGAGTGGTTTTGGCAGACATGGGAAGATAGGAGTTAGGTTGAAAGCTGGAGTTGGGAGTTAGGCGCGTTTTGCCGAGAGGATCGCGCTGGTGCCAAGCAGGCAGACGAAGATGATGGAGCCGAACCAGACAAAGTCCTTCAGGCGGAATGAGCCGCTGCTGAGCGAGCGGAAATGGTCCCAGACGCCGAACGAGACGATGCCTTCGAGCACGCCGGGCGAGACCAGCTTTGCCAGCTCGCGCGTGACTGGATCGTAACCGCAGAGCAAGATCAGGACGCAGATGGAAACTGAGACGATCAGGCAGACGACTTGGTCGCGCGTGCATGCAGACACCAACATCGTGATGGCAAGGAATGTCGCACAGACCAGGAAACTGCCAAGATAGCCGGCGAAAATGGCGCCGTTGTCAGGATTTCCGAGATAATTGACGGTTGCCACGATTGGGAAAGTCATGGTGAGAGCGATGAGCCAAACGGTGGCGGCAGCGAGGAATTTTCCGACGATGGCGCTCCAGGTGGAGACCGGGAAAGTTCCTAGCAGTTCGATGGTGCCCGTGCGTTGTTCATCGGCCCAGAGCTTCATGCCGACTGCCGGAGCGAGCAGCATGTAAACCCAGGGGTGCCAGAAGAGGAAGGTCCACTGGAGTGAGGAATCCCCGACGCGCATGAACTCGCCGAAGGTGAAGGTGAGTCCTAGCGAAAAGAGCAGGAAGATGACGATGATCGCGTAGGCGGTGGGCTGCGAGAAATAGCTGGCGAGCTCACGCTTATAGATGGTGCATGAAGACATGGGAAGAATGACGGAGTTTGAAGTTCTGAGAGACGGACGGTTTAGGCGGCGGCTTCGGTATCGCGAGAAGTGACCGTGCGGAAAAGATCCGTGAGCGACCCGGTTCCGGATTGTTCCAGCAATTCGGCTGGGGTTCCGTCGGCGACGATGGATCCGCGATCCACGATGACCGCGCGAGTGCATGAGGCCTCAACTTCTTCGAGAATGTGTGTGGAGAACAAGATGGCCTTGGTTTTCCCGAGGCGCTTGATGAGTTGGCGGACCTCGTATTTTTGGTTCGGATCGAGTCCGTCAGTTGGTTCGTCGAGAATCAGGACCTCCGGATCATGGAGGAGCGCTTGGGCGAGACAGGTCCGGTGGCGGTAGCCCTTGGATAGAGTGTCGATGGATTGGCGGGCGACGGAGGAGAGGAAGCAGGTGTCGATGGCGCGTTCGACTGCGTCGTTGCGTTCCGTGCCTTTGAGTCCGCGGATTTCTGCGCAGAACTTCAGGAATCCGATCACCGTCATGTCGTTGTAGAGCGGTGCGGATTCTGGCAGGTAGCCGATTTTGGTTTTCGCCTTGGCGGGTGCATCGGTGATGGAGATGCCGCAGACCTTGGCGTCGCCGGAAGTGGGCGGGATGAAGCCGGTGATCATTCGCATGGTGGTGGATTTACCGGCTCCGTTTGGTCCGAGGAATCCAAGGACTTCGCCCTTTTTGACGGTGAACGAGAGTTGGTTCACGGCGCGCTTGGCACCGAACTGTTTGGTCAGGGTATCGACTTCGATCATGGTTTTTAGAAAATGTGTTGGCGCAAATCTTATCGGTCACAACGATGCCGATGGCGGGTCTTGTTTGGAAAAGTGAATTTTTTTGGATTTTTTTTTGTTGGAGTCGGGCCAGCGGCGATTGGTGCGGAGGCATGGGATTTCAAGCAAGCGTCGTTTGGTGAGTGAATGCAGGGTGGGGGGTGCAATTTTTACGCGTGGTGGGGAAAGTGATGGGTTGCGGAATTTCAAGGCAGTGCAAGGCTGGTGGAGATGAAAAGTTTAAACCAGATCCTCACGGCCGTCAGCAGCACGGTTTTCGCCGCTTGTGCCCATTCCGCGCCATTGCCAATCGGTGCTGCGCTGCCAGCGGTTTCCCAGAAAGACCAAGATGGCAAGCTCGTCAAATTGGCGGATGTCGGGGCAGCGGGTTACTTGCTGGTGTATTTTTACCCGAAGGCCGACACGCCGGGTTGCACCAAGCAGGCCTGCAGTTTGCGAGATTCCTATGCGGCGCTGAAGGACCGTGGCGTGAAAATTTATGGGGTGAGCATGGACAAGGTGAAGTCGCAAAAGGCGTTCCAAGACAAATACAAGTTGCCCTTCGATCTGCTGGCGGATGAAGACGGGACGGTGGTGGATGCCTTCGGCGTGCCGAAAACGATGGGTTTCTCGAAGCGTCAGGCCTTCCTTTTCAAGGATGGAAAACTGGTTTGGAGCGACATGAGCGCCTCCACGGAGGAGCAGGCGGCGGACGTTTTGAAATTTTTGGCAACTCCGTGAACCGGTCGAGCCTTCATGGTGCGGCGAGCTCCGCCGGGTAGAGGACTTTCTCCAGATAGAGGCCATCGGCCGGGGCGCAGAGCGGGGATTTCCCGTGTGGCAGGCCCGGCGCTTGGTCCAGCAGGTCTGCAAAATCGTCGAGCCGGATCCGGCCTTGGGCGGCGTGAACGGCACCGCCGGTGAGGAGCCGGACCATTTTGTAGAGAAATCCATCGCCCGTGTAGGTGATCCGGTAGCCGTCTTGGAGCGTCGTCAGCTCGACCGACTCGATGGTGCGGCACCAGTCGATTTCAGGAGTTTCGTTGCCGCGGTAGGCGGCGAAGGCGTGGAAATCATGGTGGCCGATGAAGAGGGCGAGCGCGTCCCAGAGCACGTCGGCGTCCAGTTGGCGCGGGATGTGCCACGCGAGGCCCGCCTTGAGAGGCGGCAGGACGGGATCGGTGCAGAGGTCGAAATAGTAAACCTTGCCGATGGCGGAAAAGCGGCTGTGAAATTCAGGTGCGACTTCCTCGCAGGCCATGATGCGGATGCTTGGAGGGAGTTTGCAATTGATCGCGGGCACCCAGTTGAACGGGTTCATGGAGAGTTCTGGCGGTGCGTCGAAGTGAGCGATTTGTGCCAGCGCGTGAACGCCTGTGTCGGTGCGGCCGGAGCCGTGCAGGCGGAGCGGTTGTTTGGCGACATCCAGTAGGGCTTGCTGGATGATGTCTTGGACGGTGTTTCCGCCCGCTTGGGATTGCCACCCGCGGTGGGGGCGGCCGTCGTAGGCGATGGTGAGTTTGAGGCGCACGGGAATGGGGTGGCGGCGAGAGGCTCGGTCAGTCGGTGGGTGGTGAATTTTCCTCCATCCATGCGTTGAGAATCTCAACGGCGGCGGCTTGGTCGATGACGCATTTTTGCTGACGCGACTTGAGGCCGGCCGCACGAAGTTTCTCCGCCGCGCTGGAAGTCGTCAGCGTCTCATCCACCAAGATGAGTGGCAGCGTTGGCAAGCGCAGTTGGAGCCGGGCGGCGAAGGCACGGACTTTAGCGGCGGAACTGCCTTCGCTGCCATCCATGCGGACGGGCAAGCCGACGACGAGCGTCTGGATTTTCCGCATGGCGGCAAGTTGGGCGATGCGTTCGATGGCGTCGCCCTTGCTTTGGTCGATGGTTTCGACTGGGTGCGCGAGGATGCCGAAATCATCAGTGGCGGCGATGCCGATGCGTGCGTCGCCGTGGTCGATGCCGAGGGCGGGATGCGGGGATGCTGAGAATTGCGAGTTCAGAGGAGTGCGTCTGGGAGGATGTCAGAAAGCTTTTTAATCGCGTCAGCTTGGTGGCGGTTGGCGATGAGCAGGGCGTCACCGGTTTGGACAATGATCAGGTCATCCACGCCGAGGAGCGCGATGCGAGTTCCGGGGCGTGCGTTAAAAACGATGTTATTTTCCGAGTCGATCTCGCTGATGGGTTCGTTCGAGCGGTTTTCATTGCCGGATTTTTCCAAGTATTTCGCGATGGAAATCCATGATCCGACGTCGTCCCAGTCGAAAGTCGCCTCGATGTTGAGGACGCGGTCGGCATTTTCCATGAGCGCGTAGTCGATGGAGATTGGGGTGAGTTTCGGGAATTGCGCCTCGACGGTTGCGGCAAGATCAGGAGCGCGGCGGAGTTCCGAGATGAAGCCGGCAAGTTCAGGCGAGTATTTTGCGAGTTGTTCGATGACGGTGGGGAGCGACCAAACGAACATTCCAGCGTTCCATGAGAACATGCCTTGGGCGAGGAATTGCTCGGCGAGTTCGGGGTTGGGTTTTTCGCGGAAGCGCT
>JBILPN010000270.1:0-5595 GCA_044373865.1 Luteolibacter sp.
CCGTCACGCCGGTGTAAGTGTTAGTGCCAGAGAGGGTCATGACACCGTCACCCAGCTTGGTGATTCCACCATTGCTGGCAGCGCCGCTAATCTCCACGTTGCTCGCGGTGGTCAGCGTGCGGTCGGCACCGCCGAGGTCGACAGTGGTGCTAAAGGTGAGCTTGCCGGAATCCGTGACATCACCCAAGGCGACGTTGCCACCGATGGTGAACGCGTTCGCAAGTGTGCGGCTCGAGGTGCCTTCGGTAGAAAGCTTTCCGCCATTGAGAGCGACGATGCCCGAGCCAAGTGCACCGCCGGCACCGACCCGCAGATTGCCTTGGGAGAGAACGGTGCCACCGGTATAGGTGTTGTTTGAGGAAAGGGTGGTAGCCCCGCCAGTCGAGTTGATCTGCAAGGCGAACAAGTTCGTGGCGGTGGACAGATTGTTTACGTCACCGATGGTATTCAAAAAATTCACCCCGCCGGACCCTGATCCATTGATCGTGAGTGTGTAGGTGCCTGCCGCTGACTGATCATCGACCGACACACGATTGACTGTCAGCAAGCTGCCGGAGTTATTGGTCCAGTTCTGACTGGCAGTGATACTCGCCCCCTGTGCGCCTACACCTGAGGCACCGATGTTCACGGCAGCCGTTCCCGAGTCCATCTGAATGCCGGTGGAGCTTACAGAGCCTATATTCATCCGATTGTTGCCGGTTGCCGTCGTAATCGTGATGGGATTGGTGTTGCTGCTACCGAACACCAATCGGCCGATGGTCGTATTGCCAGGCAAGGTTGGCTGGTTCGTGTAGGTGGAATTGAAAGTTGCTGTATCAACTCCTGTGGGAATACCTGCAGACCAGTTCCCTGCAAGCGCCCATGCTGTCGAAGTGTCGCCGTCCCATGTGCTGTCAGCGGCCTGTGCGGCAGGCATGGCGGCGAGGAGGCTGAGGGTGATGGCGCAGGGGAATGCCTGGCTGCGGAAAAGGGAGGTGCTAAATTTGGGGGATTTCATGGTAACAACGCTTCCATTCACCGCCGGAGCAGGTGGGTGTGGACACGAAAAGCAAAAATTTTCAACGGTCGTCGGATTTCCGGGCTAGAAGATTCCCGCAAGCCTCGGAAGCATGAGACATGCAGGTCCGACGAGAGCTCGGCAGAGGATCAATCGCCGATGCGGTCGCTGACGGAGAATTGATAGATAGTGCGGGTCTTGTAGAATTGGCCGGGCCTAAGTATGGTGTCGGGAAACTCCGGTTGGTTGGGGCTGTCCGGGAAGTGCTGGGTTTCCAGGCAGAGGGCGCCGCGCTTGACGTAAGGCCGGCCGGATTTCCCGATCAGTGAGCCATTGAGGAAGTTCGCGGTGTAGAGTTGTAATCCCGGTTCTTCGGTGAAGACCTTCATCATGCGGCCGCTGGTTTTCTCGTAAAGGGTGGCCGCGAGCTGCAACGGAGCGCCGGTTTTTTTGTTGATGACGAAGGTGTGGTCGTAGCCGCTGCCATAGGTGAGTTGTTCGTTATGTTGGTCGATTTCCTGGCCGACGCGCTTGGGCTGGCGGAAGTCGAACGGGGTGTTGGCGACAGGCACGATTTCGCCGGTGGGCACCGAGGTGGCGTCGATCGGCAGCATGCGGTCGGCATGGATGACGAGTTCGTGGTCGAGCACCGATTCGGTCCCCTCCCCTGCGAGGTTGAAATAACTGTGGTTGGACAGGTTGACGGGGGTCGCCCGGTCGGTGGTTGCGTGATAGTCGATGATGAGTTTGTTTTCCCCGGTGAGTGTGTAGGTCACGCTGACGTCGAGGTTTCCGGGATAGCCTTCCTCGCCAGCGGGAGAGCGGTAGTCGAAGCGCACGTGGTCGGGGGCTGGCGTGGCATTCCAGAGGACCTTGTCGAAGCCGATGAGTCCGCCGTGGTTGTGATTCGGCCCGTTATTTTTTGCGAGTTCGTGGGTGACGCCATCGAGGGTGAAGCTGCCATTGGCGATGCGGCCGGCGTAGCGGCCAAGGGTGACGCCGAGGTAGGGCTTTTTCTCGGATGTGCGGTAGGAATCGACGGCATCATGGCCGAGCACGACATCGGCGGAGACGCCAGCACGATCCAGCACCTTGAGGGTGGTGATCCGCGCGCCATAGGCGGCAAGGCGGACTTCCATGCCCCCGGCATTGTTCAGGGTGAACTGCGCGTTCGGATCGGATTCGGCATTTGCAGGGAAAATGGATGCTCCGAGCGCAAGGGTGATGGCGATCACCACCCCTCCGATCCGAGCCGGTTTACAACCATCTAGCTGATGGCGTGTATCATCCGCGTGCGGAAGAAGTTTGATGAAATTTACAAAGGATTGAGTGATCATGGCAGAATCCGGAGAGGAGCGTCCGCGACGCTGGGAAAAAGCCCGCTGGCCTTGTCGAGGGTCCGGCGGGCTTTAAAAGAACTTCACGGCTTGGGGCCGGGTTCTGAATGCCCTGGAGTCGTTACTCCGCGGAGACGCGTAGGAAGAGTTTGGCATCCGTGAGTGGCGCTCCCGGCAGGGTGACGACCACGGTTTGATTGCCATTTCCGTCAACGGCCCCTGAGGCTTGGTTGGCACTTGCCGATGACCAACTGCCAGCGGCCAGAGTGGTGGACTTCAGGATGGTGTAGGTGAGTCCGGTGTCCGCGCGGCGTTGATAGCTGAACTGGCCGTTGGTTTTGTCCAACTGTACGAGGATCGGATTGACCGAGGAGCCGCTGAGCGGATTGAGACCGAAGGCGAATTCCTCCTGATTGACGAGTCCGTCGCCATCGTTGTCGCCAGCGGGGTTGGAGACATCCGCAGGCGCGAAGGTGGCCGCCCAGGTGTCGTAGGGAGTGGCTGGTGGTGCGCCACCGACAGTGAGGGTGCCGCCGCCGGTGATGCGTCCGGAGGGATCTGAGGAGGTGTAAACTCCGTCGGGCTGTGCCACGCCATTGATGGTGAGGGATGCCACGTATTCCGTGCCAACGAAGTTGAGGTTCAGAATGGCGGTGGCATCCTTGCCAATGACGATGCCGGAGGAGTTCGCCAGCGAGATATTGGTGGTGAGGCTGAGGGTGCCCATATTGATGACCGTGCTACCGGTATAGCTGTTGGTGCCGCCGAGGCTGACGGTGCCGGTGCCGGACTTGGTCAGGCCGGTGGCGCCGGCAGTGGAGTTGGCGATGGTGGAATTGATCATCAGGGAGCCCGCTCCATTGTTGATCACGACCAGGTCCTTGTTGGCGGCGGTGGCGGCGCTCTTGAGGGTGCCGCCGGCGATGGTGAGGCCGTTGGCGGCGGTGACGCCTGAGCCAACGAGAACACCACCCGTGGTGATGGTGAAGCCGCTGGCCGTGATGGTGCGGACTTCGTCGAGGTTGCTCCTCATGGTGACGGGGGACGAGTCGGCGGCGAGCACCGTGTCAACCCCGGTGGCGGTGGAGCTATTGGGAGCACCGAGGAGCGCGACGACGTTCAAGTCGATGGAAGCGCTCTCGATGAAGGTGTTGGTAGCGTCCTTCGCCGCCCAGTTGTTAGCACCGGCGGAGGCATAGGCCACGCCGCTGTCGAGCAATGTCGTTGAGGTGGTGCCGGTGCTGGTGAGGATCCCGTTCGTGGCGGAAAGCGTTCCGGTGGGAAGGTTCAACTGGACTGTGGATCCGACGGCGCGGGTGATGGCCGCGAGATCCACCTTGACGCCATTGCCGCCATTCAATGCTGCGGTAATGGTGGAAACGCCGGTAACGAGGGAGGTGCTGGCAAAGGTCTGGCTGGAATTGGGGGCAAAAGCACCGACTGCGAAATCCGTACCAGTGGCGGCTGGAGCGGTGCTGGAAGCGACGATGAGGGTTGTTCCCGATGTGCGGACCACATAGGCACCGGTGAGGCCGGTGGCGGTGACCGGCTGGCCCGGAGTCACGGCGATCGATGATGCGAAGGTCAACTGATACTGCCCTGAAGGGAGGCCGATGGTCGACATCGCCGACCATGGTGAGGTGATGACAGAAGTGGCAAAATCCGTGCCGGTCGCGGGCAGGGCCGGGGTGGCCAAGGGGACATCAATCGTCACCGTTAGGGTCGCGGCCGAGACGCCCTGAACAAAGCCGGTGAAGCCTGCGAGAATGCTGGTAACCGGTTGACCCACGCTCACGGCGGGGAGGGTCGCAAAGGTCAAGTCGTATCTGCTAGTTGTAGCTGTGCTTGAGATCAACGTAGCGCTGGCCCACGGCGTGTCAGAAACCACGGACCATGCCGTCCTGCTAAGGCCACCGGTCACCGTCAGGGTGCCACCACCGAGCTCCAGCGGGGAGGTGGTGGGGATTTTGTTGCTTTGTTCCCCCGATGACGTGCCGACGCTGTTGTTACCAAAATCGAGATTCAGAGTGCCTTCACTGACGATGGTCTTGCCAACATAGCTGTTGGAATTGCTGAGGATAAGGGTGCCGCTGCCGGCCTTGGTGATGTCGCCGTTTCCGCTGATCACGCTGTCCACGTTGGGAATGCCGGTGCCGCTGACGGTCACCGTTCTGTTGCCGCTCAAGTTGACGGTTGAAACACCGGTAGCCCAGTTGTTCGCGCCGCCGAAGGTCCAGTCACCGCCCCAGACTTGGGGATTGGCGGTGCTACGGGCGCTGGCGGAAGAGGTGATCGTGCCGCCATTGATGGTGAAGATCCCTGTGCCCAGCGCCGAGTTATGGGTCAGAAGCAAGGTTCCGGCGGTGAGGGTCGTGCCACCGGTGAAAGTGCTGTTGCCCGTCAGTTCGACCACTCCCACGCCATTCATGTTGACGATCAGTGCCGGGACCCCTGTGCCGCCGTTTGAATTTTCAATTTTGCCCAATGAATAACCACCAGTGCCCGAACCGGACAGGGTGAGCACGGGGTTCGCCGCCGAAGCATTATCGACGGCAAAGGAACTCACGGTGAGGAGGCTGCCGGAGTTGTTTTGCCAAGTCTGGTTGGCAACGATCGTCACTCCCTGTGATGCTGTGCTACCGAAGTTGAAGGCACCCGAATTGGCATTCATGACGATGCCGCCGTCGCCGACCACGGGACGGTTGTTGCCCGTGCCGGTGGTCAAGGTGGTGGGAACGGTAGCAGTGGTCCCATCGCCGATCTGGAACCCCTTGAGCAAGGTGTTGGCGCTGGTAAAGGTGATCGGGCCGGTGCCAGTCCGGTTGAAGCGCAGTGACAGGACGCCCGCTACCTGGGGGGCTGTGACGGCTGAAGCATCGATTCTGCCGAATGAATAGCCACCACTGCCCGCACCGGACAGGGTGAGCACCGGGTTCGCCGACGAACCATTATCGACCGAAAGCGCATTCACGGTGAGGAGGCTGGACGAGTTGTTTTCCCAAGCCTGGTCGGCAGCAATCGTCGCTCCTTGTGATCCAAGCCCAATGCCGCCGACGTTGACGGTGTTGGAATTGGCATACATGACGATGCCACTGTTGCCGAGATTCAAGCGACCGTTGCCCGTGCCTGTGGTTATGATGAGAGCAGCGGTCGCAGTGGTCCCGTCGCCGCTCTGGATGCCGTTGATTTCCCCAGGTGTAATCGGAGGGACGGCAAGCGTGTCTGCAATTGTAGCGGATGGCTGAAAATTGTATGAAGTCT